>JAGREA010000475.1 GCA_020446745.1 Rhodobacterales bacterium
GTGCCGGCCGGCACCGGGGGGGTGTGATCTTCGTCACAGGGCCCTTCCGGCGCGCCCCAGCAGCCGCCCGTCGATGGTCAACAGGCCCAGGGCGATCAGGGCCAGGCCGGCCCCGTCGGCCGGCGCCAGGCGCTCGCCCAGGACCAGGCCGCCCAGCAGCAGGGCGCTGGCCGGGATCAGCAGGGTCACCAGCAGCAGGTTGGTGGCCCCGGCCCGGGCCAGGATGCGGAAGTAGAGGATATAGGCGAGCGCGGTGCTGAGCACGGCGAAGGCCACCACGGCGGCCATGGGCGCCGGGCCGGGCAGGGGCAGGGTCCAGGGCCGGTCCACCAGCACCACGGCCGGCAGCAGCAGCACGGCGGAGGCCGTGACCTGCCCGCCGGCCGTCACCAGGGGCGGCAGGGCGGCAAACCGCCGGCCCCAGATGCCGGCCAGGGCGTAGGACACGGTGGCCGCCACCACGGCCAGCTGGGCCGTTCCCGTGCCGTCCGACATGCCGCCCGCCAGGCCGGCCAGGGCCTCGGGCCCCACCAGCACCACCACGCCGCCCAGGCCCAGCACCACGCCGGCCAGGCGGTGCGGCGCCAGGCGTTCGTCGCGGGTCAGCCAGTGGGCCAGCAGCACGGTCCACACGGGGGTGGCGGCGTTCAGGATGGCGGCCAGGCTGCCGCTGATGGCCGTCTGCCCCCACACGATCAGGGAAAAGGGCAGGGCGTTGTTCAACAGCCCCATGACCGCCAGGGCGGTCCAGGTGCGCCCGTCGCGGGGCACGGCCAGGCCCCGGGCCGCCACCAGGGCCCACAGCACGGCCGCCGCCAGGGCGACCCGCAGCCACACCACGGTGAAGGGCGGCAGGGCCGTCAGGGCAATCTCGGTGAAGAAGAACGACCCGCCCCACAGGACGGACAGCAACAGCAGCAGGCCCCATTCCACGGGGCCCATGGTGGCGCGGATGGCGGTCATGGCGGCGGACTCCCTGCCGGTGACGAGGACCGCAGGCTAGGCGCCGCCCGGGCGGCGCGCACTCCGCTTCTTGCCGGGGAAGTTTATTGGGCCCGCAGGCTTTCCGTCTTCTGGCGCAGTTCGGTCAGCAGGCCGTCGATGCCGTTGCCGCTGGACTTGATGATCGACGCGAACTGGCTTTTCAGCGAGCCCGACATGCTGGCCCCGGCCACCACCACGTCCATCACGAAGTAGCGGTCCTTGGCCTTGCCGATGCGCCAGTCCACGGCCACGGGCTTGGCCCCCGTATCGGCCTTGAACTGGGAAAACACGGTGGCGTACTGGTCCGAATCGGCCCGGGTGCGCACGATGGTCAGCTTGTCGCCGGTGTAGCGGGCGAAGCGGTCCACGTAGGACACCACCATCAGGTCCTCGAACAGGGTGAAGTATTCTTCCTGCTGGGCCGGGGTGGTGTCGCGCCAGTGGCGGCCCAGGATGTGCCGGCCGATGGCCCGCACGGCGAAGCGGTCGTTGAACAGGGTGCGGAAGCGGTTGATGCGCTCGTCGCGGGGCACGTTGGGCTGGGTCAGGGCGCCGATGGCGTCGTCGGCCAGGGTCTCGACGAACTTCTGGGCGCCGACGGCCAGATCGTCGGCCCGGGCCGGGGGCGCCACCAACAGCAACGCCGCCGCCAGGGCCGCCAGAACGCCGCGCCGGCTGAACCCGGCAATGGAAAACAGTCGCATGGGCATGGGGTGAAGCGCCTCCCGATCAGCACGTGGACAGGGTGTATCACACCCGGCCCGGCCTGACCATTGGCAGCGCGGGGCGGCACCGCGGGGAATGGGCCGCCCAGGCTCCTTTGGGGTCTGGACAGGGGGTCGAGAAACATATAAAGATATCTTTATATCGTTGTTTCAAGCAAACCCGGAACCCCGCCGCCATGGAGATTCTGCTGTCCGCCCTGCGCGCCGTGGCCGAGCCGACCCGGCTGCGGCTGCTGGCCCTGTGCGCGGAAAGCGACCTGACGGTGAGCGAGCTGATGCAGATTCTGGGGCAGAGCCAGCCCCGGGTGTCGCGCCACCTGAAGCTGCTGACCGAAGCCGGCCTGCTGGAACGGTTCCGCGAGGGCAGCTGGGTGTTCCACCGCACGGCCCGCGCCGGGGCCGAGGGCGACGGCGCCGGCCCGGCCCACCTGGGTCGCCGCCTGCTGGACCTGATCCCCGCCGACGACCCCCAGGTGCGGCTGGACCGCACCCGCCTGGACGAGGTACGGGCCCAGCGCCGAGCCGCCGCGGCCGACTATTTCAGCCGCAACGCCCGGGAATGGAACGACCTGCGATCCCTGCACGTGGACGAATCCCTGGTCGAGCGCACCATGGGCGAGCTGCTGCCCGACGGCGCCTTCGAAAGCCTGCTGGACATCGGCACCGGCACCGGGCGCCTGCTGGAACTGTTCGGCCCCCGCGCCGCCTGGGCCGAGGGCCTGGACCTGTCGCGCGACATGCTGGCCGTGGCCCGCGACACGCTTGAGCGGGCCGGCCTGCGCCACTGTTCGGTGCGCCAGGGCGACATGTTCCAGCTGCCCTTCGCCGGCGACAGCTTCGATGCGGTCACCGTGCACCAGGTGCTGCACTACGTGGACCAGCCCGACCGCGCGGTGGCCGAGGCCGCCCGGGTGCTGAAGCCCGGCGGCCGCCTGGTGGTGGCCGACCTGGCGCCCCACGACCTGGAAGTCCTGCGCACCGACCACGCCCACCGCCGCCTGGGCTTCGCCGACACCGAAATCGCCGCCTGGTGCGCCGCCGCGCGCCTGGCCTCCCCCCATCTGCGCCCCCTGCCCGGCGACCCCCTGACGGTCACCGTGTGGATGGCCGAAAAACCCCAAAGCTGAACACCGGAACCCCTCATGATCCGACCCCCCCGATCCGGCGCCGGCACGCCCGGCCCCTCCACCCGCAAGGGCGGCCTTCCCGAGGTGCGCAACGTCACCTCCTATGGCCGGCCGCCCCTGCCCGGGCTGGCCATGGCCGCGCCCCTGCCCGACGACGTGACCGTGTCGTTCGAATTCTTCCCGCCGCAGACCGAGGCCGGCATGGATTCCCTGTGGTCGTGCATCCAGCGCCTGGCGCCCCTGAACCCCGACTACGTGTCGGTCACCTACGGGGCCGGCGGCACGACCCGCGAGCGGACCCACGACACCGTGGTGCGCATCCAGCGCGAAACGGCCATGCGCCCGGCCGCCCACCTGACCTGCGTGGGCTCGGAACAGGCCGAGGTGGACGCCATCGCGCGCCAGTACTGGGCCGAGGGCATCCGCCACATCGTCGCCCTGCGCGGTGATCCGCCCCAGGGCCACGACCGCTACGAGCCCCACCCGGGCGGCTATGCCTATGCCGCCGACCTGGTGGCCGGCCTGAAGCGGGTGGCCGATTTCGAGATCAGCGTCGCCGCCTATCCGGAAACCCATCCCGAGGCTGCCAGCCCCCAGGCGGACCTGGACAACCTGAAGCGCAAGATCGACGCCGGGGCCACCCGGGCCATCACCCAGTACTTCTTCGACGTGGACGTGTTCCTGCGGTTTCTGGAGCGCGCCCGGGCCGCCGGCATCGCCGTGCCCATCGTGCCGGGCATCCTGCCGGTGACCAACTTCAAGCGGGTCAAGCAGTTCTCGGCCGCCTGCGGGGCCGGGGTGCCCGACTGGATGGGCGCCCTGTTCGAGGGCCTGGACGACGACCCCCGGACCCGCGAGTTGGTGGCCGCCTCGGTGGCCGTCGAGCAGTGCCGGGTGCTCAACGCCTGCGGCATCACCGATTTCCACTTCTACACCTTGAACCGGGCCGACCTGACCTACGCCATCTGCCACGTGCTGGGCGTGCGCCCCGAAGGCGCCGTCGCCGAGACCCAGGAGCCGTCATGACCCATCACGACATCCCGCCGGCCCTGGAGGCCGCCGCCCGCGACCGCATCCTGGTGCTGGACGGCGCCATGGGCACCATGATCCAGACCCACCGCCTGGACGAGGCCGCCTATCGCGGCGCCCGCTTCGCCGACTGGCCCCAGGACGTGAAGGGCAACAACGACCTGCTGAGCCTGACCCGCCCCCAGGTGATCCAGGACATCCACCGGGCGTTCCTGGACGCCGGGGCCGACATCCTGGAAACCAACACCTTCAACGCCAACCGGATCTCGCAGGCCGACTACGGCATGGAGAGCCTGGTGGTGGAGCTGAACCGGGAAAGCGCCCGCCTGGCCCGGCAGGCCGCCGACGCCGTGGCGACCCCCGAACGGCCGCGCTTCGTGGCCGGCGCCCTGGGGCCCACCAACCGCACGGCCTCCATCTCGCCCGACGTGGCGGACCCGGGAGCCCGCAACGTCACCTTCGATGAGTTGGCCGAGGCCTACCGCGAGGCCGCCCAGGCCCTGGTGGACGGCGGGGTGGACCTGCTGCTCATCGAAACGGTGTTCGACACGCTCAACTGCAAGGCCGCCATCTATGCCGTCGAGGGCCTGTTCGACGACCTGGGCCGGCGCCTGCCGGTGATGATCTCGGGCACCATCACCGACCGTTCGGGCCGCACCCTTTCGGGCCAGACCACGGAAGCCTTCTGGGCCTCGGTGCGCCACGCCGGGCCGTTCAGCTTCGGCCTGAACTGCGCCCTGGGCGCGGCCGAGATGCGGCCCTTCGTGGCCGCCGCCGCCAAGGTGGCCGACACCCGCATCTGCGTCTATCCCAACGCCGGCCTGCCCAACGAGTTCGGCGAGTACGACGAGACGCCCGAGACCACGGCCGGGCAGATCGCCGAATGGGCCCGGGCCGGGCTGGTCAACGTGGTCGGCGGCTGCTGCGGCACCACGCCGGGCCACATCGCCGCCATCGCCCAGGCCGTGGCCGGCATCGCGCCGCGCGCCGTGCCGGTGATTCCGCCGCGCCTGCTGCTGTCGGGGCTGGAGCCGTTCTCCGTCGCGGCCGGGGACGGGGAGGACGCCCGATGACCCCCACCTTCATCAACATCGGCGAGCGCACCAACGTGGCGGGCTCGGCCAAGTTCAAGCGCCTGATTCTGGAGGACAACTACGAGGAGGCCCTGACCGTGGCCCTCCAGCAGGTGGAGAACGGGGCCCAGATCATCGACGTGAACATGGACGACGCCAAGCTGGACGCCGAAGCCGCCATGGCCCGGTTCCTGAAGCTGGTGGCCGGCGA
>JAGREA010000476.1 GCA_020446745.1 Rhodobacterales bacterium
CCGGCCCGGACCCGCCACGGCAAGCCGCCACCGGCGGTGGCGGCGGTGTTCGACGCCCAGCCGCCGGATGTGCGGGCGCGCCTGCTGGCCCTGCGCGACCTGATCCTGGACACGGCCGCCGAAACCCCCGGCGTGGGGCCCATCGAGGAAACCCTGAAGTGGGGCGAGCCGGCCTATCTGACGTCGGCTAGCGGCAGCGGCACCACCATCCGCATCAACGGCCGGCCGGGGCCGGGCACCTATGCCCTGTTCGTGAACTGCCGCACCCGCCTGGTGATGGACATCGCCGACCAGTACCCCGACGCCTTCGCCGTCGAGGGCAACCGGGCCCTGGTGCTGGATGCCCGGGCCGAACCGCCGGTGGCGGCCCTGCGCCACGCCATCGTCCTGGCGCTCACCTACCACGCCCGGAAGAAGCGCCGTTCCCGGTGAAGGAGGGCGTGAGGGGGCCTTGGGGGAAGCCGGCTCAGTGCCGATCGTCGCTCATGGACAGGGTTTCCAGGAACAGGGCGTTGGCGTGCTCCATGTCCACTTCCCGGTCCAGCATGTAGGGGGCGTAGCGCTTGTCCTCGCCCATGATGTGCTTGGTCAGCCAGTTCTGCAGGAAGGCCAGCACGCCATGGCCGTCCACCGTGGCCGGGTCGGCGGCGAAGGAGTCGCGGATCTCCAGCACCTGGGCCGTCAGCTTTTCGTGGGCGATGTGGTGGCCGTCCAGCTCGGCGTAGTCGCAGGCCCGCATCAGGGCCTCTTCGCGGCCGAAATGGTATTCGGTGTAGTCCACCAGGGCGTTCAGCACGCTGCCGACGGTTTCCTGGGGCTGCGCCGTGCGCAGCGCCTCGTCCAACTGGTTGATCAGCGACACCAGGACCTTGTGGTCGGTGTCGATGGCGCGGATGCCGATTTCAAGCTCGGCGGACCAGGTGATGGCTGTCATCGTGTTCCGAAACTGTCCTTACCCGGAACGGTGGCCCATGGCGCCGTTCCGAAAAACCTCTCCCATGCATAGTGACGGGTATCATGGATCAGCGGTTGATCCAAGATACATGACCCGTGTTCAGTAAACGCATGAGTGCATGGCTGGTTCCACGCCGCCGCCCGGCGGGGTTTTCCCTGTGTTGCCAGGCCCTTGGAATGGGGTAATATGATACCGTTCGTCCAAGATGCTGGAAATTCAGCACCTTTTCCGGTTGACAGGGGCGCGGGCGGGCTGTATCTCCCCCATCCTGCGTCCACGGTCCGCGGCGCCCCGGGCCTGCCCCTGGCAGGGTGACCGGTGCGGGCGGGCCGTTGTCCATGGAATTCAGGTGACACCCCAAGGCAACCCCCAAGGCAGGGCCCCGCGGTTCGGGGCCGAGAGGAACGGATGAAAACCTATTCGGCGAAGCCGTCCGAGGTGGAGCGCAAGTGGCTGGTGATCGACGCCGAGGACGTTGTCCTGGGGCGTCTGGCCACCGTCATCGCGGTCCGCCTGCGGGGCAAGCACAAACCCACCTTCACGCCGCACATCGACTGTGGCGACAACATCGTCGTGGTCAACGCGGAGAAGGTGAAGCTGACCGGTCGCAAGCGCACCGACAAGCAGTACTACTGGCACACCGGGCACCCCGGCGGCATCAAGAGCCGTTCGGCCGACAAGATCCTGGACGGCGCCCACCCGGAACGGGTGATCATCAAGGCCGTCGAGCGGATGATCAGCCGCAACCCCCTGGGTCGCCAGCAGATGCGCAAGCTGCATGTCTATGCCGGGCCCGAGCATCCCCATGCCGCCCAGCAGCCCGAGGTTCTGGACCTGGCGGCCATGAACCCGAAGAACAAGAGGAGCGCCTAATCCATGGCCGAGGAAACCAAGACCCTCGAGGATCTGAAGGACGCCCTGGAAGGCGGCACCGGCGGCGGTTCCGCGGGGACGCCCACCGTTGACGACTCGGCCCTGCCCGAGCCCAAGATCGACGAGCACGGCCGCGCCTATGCCACCGGCAAGCGCAAGGACGCCGTGGCCCGCGTGTGGGTGAAGCCGGGCTCCGGCCGCATCACCGTGAACGGCCGCGATGTGGAGGCCTACTTCGCCCGCCCAGTGCTGCGCATGATCATCAACCAGCCGTTCCAGGTGGCCGAGCGTACCGGCCAGTTCGACGTGGTGTGCACCGTGCGCGGCGGCGGCCTGTCGGGCCAGGCGGGCGCCGTGCGCCACGGCCTGTCCAAGGCCCTGACGCTGTACGAGCCGGGCCTGCGCGGCGTGCTGAAGCGGGCCGGCTTCCTGACCCGCGACTCCCGCGTGGTGGAGCGCAAGAAGTACGGCCGCGCCAAGGCCCGCCGCAGCTTCCAGTTCTCGAAGCGCTAGGCACCCTTCAGGCGGTTCGCTTTTTCAAGGCGGCCCCCCGTTCCGGCGGGGGGCCGTTTTGCTTTTCCGGGCGTCAGGCGAACATGGCCTTCAGCCCCACGGAATCCAGCCAGGCGTCGAAGCGCGCGCGGGCGTCGCCGGCCAGCTCGCGGTCGATGCGGTCGGCGATCATGCGCCGCGACTGCTCCACGTAGGGCCGGGCCAGATAGCTCACGTCCTCGCCGTACATGGGGATGACGAAGGCCCGGGAGCCTGCGGCCAGGGCATCGCGGTTGCCCAGGGCGAAGGGCCCGTAGGTGTCCTTCATTTCCGCCAGCACGAAGCGGGCGAAGGGCGTGGAGTCGGGGACGTCGGCCAGGTGGCCCGTGCCGTCCCAGGCGGTGTCGTCGGCTTCCGCCCAGCGCACGGCGGCCGGGTAGCGGTCGTGCAAGGCCCGCTTCGGCGCCGGGTCGTACAGGAAATGGGCCCGCAGGCCGGCCAGCACGATGCAGTCCACGGCCGTCGGGCGATCGCCCAGCAGGTAGGGCGTCTCAGCCAACTGGGCCTCGACGGCTTCCAGAATGCGGTGGTATTCCGCCTCGGCGGCGGCCTTCTGGACCGCCGACGACACGCCCGTGGCACGGCACACCTTGGCCCCCCATTCGATCATCGAGCGGGCGATGTCGGCGTCCCCATGGGCCGCGTCCAGGGCCAGCAGGTCGTGGTTTTCCGGGTAGTTCCAGCGCCAGTGGACGGTGGTGCGGGCGATCCATTCGTCGAAGTATTCCTCCACGATCTGCACCAGCAGGCCCAGGGGCCCGGCCGGGAACAGGCGGCGGTTCGGGAACCGGCCGTCCAGCAGGTGCAGCAGGGGCGTGGTGTCGGCGATCATCCAGTTTTCCGGCGTGTGCAGTACCGGGATCTGGTGGGTGTCGGCGCGCAGGCGCACCTCGTCGGCGTTGTCCCGGGTCTTCTCGCGGAACGACCAGTCGGCGCCGTAGAACCGCAGCGCGGCCATCAGCTTGTGGGTGAAGTAGCTGCGCTGCCAGCCGTACACTACATAGGCGTCGGGCCGGGGCAGGGTGTTGACGGCGGTGTTGGTGGCCGGTGTGAACATGGGCTACGCCTTTGTGCCAAGTTGCGCCGCCGCCTGGCGGCAGACCTTGAGGATGCGGTCGGAGAACGCCGGGCTTTCCACCGCCCGGGCCAGCGACAGGCCGCCCACGAACAGGGCCATCAGGGCGATGGTCTCGTCGTACCGGGCGTGTTCGCCGCTGGGGGCCGCCGGGGTGTCGCCCATGGCGTCCAGCGATCCGCGCAGTTCCCGTTCGAAGGCCGCGCGGAAGGCCGGCGACGACCGGGCGATGTCGGCCGCCAGGGCCGCGTAGGGGCAGGATTCCGCCCGCCGGTCGCGGTGGGTCCGGTTCAGGTAGCCCCGGGCCAGGCGGGCCACCCGCGCCGCCCACGAGGCATCCCGCGTGGTGCCGATCCAGCGCCGCCGGTTTTCCGTGATGGCGTGGCGGAACGCGGCCACGGCCAGGTCGTCCTTGCTGTCGAAATGGGCGTAAAAGGCGCCGTGGGTCAGGCCGGCGGCCGCCATGACCGGGGCGATGGGCGCGCCGTCCAGCCCGTCGTCGCGCAGCCGGGCGGCGGCGGCGTCAAGGATGCGCAGGCGCGATTCCCGCTTCAGGCGGTCGCGCCGGGTGGGGGTGTCCGGCATGGCCATTTCCCATGATGATGATCATATGAAAAACGTATTTCATATGATGTTCATCATGTCAATTGCCGTGGCCGGGCGACCCCCAGGCCGGC
>JAGREA010000477.1 GCA_020446745.1 Rhodobacterales bacterium
CGCTGGTGCCCGGCGGGGGCGGGTGGTACACCTGCCCGCACCCGTTCCGACCCGCAGGGAATTCCCCGCCATGCTGCGCCGGCTTTACGACTGGACCATGCACCTGTCCGCCCACCCCCACGCCCTGTGGGCCCTGGCGGCGGTGTCGTTCATCGAAAGCTCGGTGTTCCCCATCCCGCCCGACGTGCTGCTGATCCCCATGGTGCTGGCGGCGCCCACCCGGGCCTGGAAGATCGCCGTGGTGTGCACCGTGTCGTCGGTGTTGGGGGGCATGCTGGGCTACGCCATCGGCTATTTCCTGTTCGAGCAGGTGGGCCGGCCCATGCTGGCGTTCTATGGCTACGACGCCAAGTTCGCCCAGTTCCAGGCCACCTACAACGAATGGGGCGCCTGGGCCGTGTTCATCGCCGGCGTCACGCCCTTTCCCTACAAGGTGATCACCATCCTGTCGGGCGTCACGGCCCTGGACCCCACGGTGTTCTCCATCGCCTCGGTGCTGGCCCGGGGGCTGCGGTTCTTCATCATCGCCGGCCTGCTGTGGTGGATCGGCGAGCCCATCCGGCTGTTCATCGAAAAGCGCCTGGGGCTGCTGTTCACCCTGTTCACCATCCTGCTGGTGGGCGGCTTCGTGGTGATCAAGTACCTGCTGTGATCCCACCCGTTCGCGCGGCTGGCGTCGCCCGGTTGCAGCCCCTATAGTCCCCGCCATGACCGCCACCACCCCGCCCTTCGGCATCGACACCTACACCATGCGCCGCCTGGTGCCCCTGGGCATCCTGTTGGCCTGCGTGGTGCCCCTGGCCACGGCCTACGCGGGGCAGTACGGGTTCGGGCTGGAGCCCTGCATCCTGTGCCTGTACCAGCGCATCCCCTTCTTCCTGAACGGGTTCCTGGCCATTCTGCTGCTGTTCGGGCCGGTGCGGGGGCGGTGGCGCGACGCCCTGGTGTGGCTGTGCGCCGGCCTGTTCTTCGCCAATTCGGCCCTGGCCTTCTACCACGTGGGGGTGGAACACCACTGGTGGGCGGCGGCCACCGGCTGCGGCGGCACCCTGCCGTCGCAACTGTCGCTGACCGACCTGAACCAGGCCCTGTCCCACAAGCGCGAAAAGCCCTGCGACGAGGTGACCTTCGCCATCCTGGGCCTGTCCATCGCCACCTACAACGTGGCCTATTCGGCGGCCCTGGGCGTGGCCACCCTGTTCGGCCTGCGCCTGATGCGGGAGACCACGCGATGACCGACCCGACCGTTCAACAGGCGCCCCGGCGCATGCCCGGCGACCCCGACAAGGCGGCCCTGGTGGACCGGGTGATCCGCGTGGACCACGCCGGCGAGTACGGCGCCGTGCGCATCTACGAAGGCCAGTTGGCGGTGCTGGGCAAGTCCGCCGCCGGCCCGGTCATCCGCCACATGGCCGAACAGGAGCGCAAGCACCTGAGCACCTTCAACGGCCTGGTGGCCCAGCGCCGGGTGCGGCCCACGGCCCTGCTGCCGCTCTGGCACCTGGCCGGCTTCGCGCTCGGCGCCGGCACGGCCCTGCTGGGCGAAAAGGCGGCCATGGCCTGCACCGTGGCGGTGGAGGAGGTGATCGACGAGCATTACGCCGGCCAGGTGGCGGCCCTGGACGACGACGAGGCCGACCTGCGCGACACCTGCGAGACCTTCCGCCAGGAAGAGGTGGAGCACCGCGACACCGGCCTGGAGCACGGGGCAAAGGACGCGCCGGCCTATCCGGTTCTCACTTCGGCCATCAAGGCGGGCTCGCGCCTGGCCATCTGGCTGTCGGAGCGCATCTGAGTCCGAGCGCGCCGTGGCCCCTCCCATCCTCACCCTGCGTGGCGTCGCCCTGGGCTATGGCGGCAACCCGCTGTTCGCCGACCTGGAGCTGAACCTGGCCCGGGGCGAACGGGTGTGCCTGGTGGGCCGCAACGGCTCGGGCAAGTCCACCCTGATGAAGGTGCTGGCCGGGCTGGTGGAGCCCGATGCCGGCGAGGTGTTCGTGCAGCCCGGCGCCGCCGTGGCCTACCTGCCCCAGGAACCGGCCCTGCCCGCCGGCACGGCCGTGGCCGACTGGGTGGCCCAGGGCCTGCCGGCCGGCGATGCCGACGCCCACCACCGGGTGGAACGCCTGCTGGCCACCCTGGGCGTGGCCTCGGGCGCCGACTGCGCCACGCTTTCGGGCGGCGAGGGGCGCCGCGCCGCCCTGGCCCGGGTGCTGGCCGCCGAGCCCGACGTGCTGCTGCTGGACGAACCCACCAACCACCTGGACCTGCCCACCATCGCCTTGCTGGAAGAGACCCTGACCGCCTTCCGCGGCACCGTGGTGGCGGTCAGCCACGACCGGCGGTTCCTGTCGCGCCTGACCCGCGCCACCCTGTGGCTGGACCGGGGCCGGGTGCGGCGCCTGGACGCCGGGTTCGACCAGTTCGAGGCCTGGGCCGTGGAGCAGATGGAAATCGAGGCCCGCGAGCGGGCCAAGCTGGACAAGCTGATCGCCGAGGAGACGCGGTGGTCCCACGAGGGCATCACCGCCCGGCGCACCCGCAACATGGGCCGCATGCGCCGCCTGGACGAACTGCGGGCCGAGCGCGCCGCCTGGACCGGCCCGGCCGGGCGGGCCAGGATGGAAGCCGAAAGCGGCCGCGCCTCAGGCCGCCTGGGCATCGAGGCCGAGGCCATCACCAAGTCCTTCGGCGGCCATCCGGTCATCGCCGGCTTTTCCACCCGCATCCTGCGCGGCGACCGGATCGGCGTGATCGGCCCCAACGGGGCCGGCAAGTCCACCCTGCTGCGCCTGCTGACCGGCGACCTGGACCCCGACGCCGGCACCGTGCGCCGGGGCACCAACCTGGACGTCACCTACCTGGACCAGCGCCGCGCCACCCTGGACCCGGACAAGTCCGTGTGGGAGACCCTGTGCGACATGGGCGGCGACCAGGTGAACGTGCGCGGCCGGCCGCGCCACGTGGTGGGCTACCTGCGCGACTTCCTGTTCGAGGAACGCCAGGCCCGCTCGCCCGTGGGGGCGCTGTCCGGCGGCGAACGCAACCGCCTGCTGCTGGCCAAGGCCCTGGCCCGGCCGGCCAACCTGCTGGTCCTGGACGAACCCACCAACGACCTGGACATGGACACCCTGGACCTGCTGCAGGAGGTCCTGGCCGACTATGACGGCACCCTGATCCTGGTCAGTCACGACCGCGACTTCCTGGACCGCACGGTGACCGCCACCATCGCCCTGGAAGGCGACGGCACGGCGCGGGAATACCCGGGCGGCTATGCGGACTACGAACGCCAGCGCCGGGCCGAGGCGGCGCCCGCGGCCAAGGCGGAGAAGAAGGCCAAGGCGCCGGCCCCGTCTGCGGCCAAGCCCAAGGCGGCGGCGAAGCCGGGCAAGCTGAGCTACAAGCAGCAGCGGGCCCTGGAGATGCTGCCCGACGAGATCGCCGCCCTGGAGGACGAGATCGCGGCCCTGGAAACCACCCTGGCCGACCCGGGCCTGTTCACCCGCGACCCGGCCGCCTTCCAGGCCGCCACCGACCGCCTGACCGCCGCCCAGGCGGACCAGGAGGCCAAGGAGCACGAGTGGCTGGAACTGGAAATCCTGCGCGAGGACCTGGCGGGGTAGGGAAGGGCGGTGTATCGCCCGTTGCGCCCGCCATTGCTCCACCATCTCTCCGTCGCTCCCGCGAAGGCGGGAGCCCAATGACGGCGGATGCCGGTGCAAGGCTTCTCACGGTAGAAGGGAACCACAGAGACACAGAGGCACAGAGAAAACGTGCCGACTGAAGTGCCCTTTTAACCACAGAGAACACAGAGATGCACAGAGATCACACAGAGAAGAAGTAGAGGCGCGCAAAGCGCGCAATTCTTTTCTGCTTCGCGCAGCGAAGCCTCTGTGGATTCTCTGTGCATCTCTGTGTTCTCTGTGGTGAGAAAATCCTTTCCACTGGCACATCCTCTCTGTGCCTCTGTGTCTCTGTGGTTCCCCTTCTCGGTTCCGCCGGCACGACGCCGCCGCCGTTTTCCCTTCCGTCCCGCCGCCGCATCCCTATAATCGGTATTCCAGTGCCGATTTAGGAGAGCCCCATGCCCCAGGCCTTCGTCTGCGATGCGATCCGCACCCCCATCGGCCGCTATGGCGGCGGCCTGGCGTCGGTGCGCACCGACGACCTGGGCACCCTGCCCATCAAGGCCCTGATGGACCGCAACGCGGGCGTGGACTGGGCGGCGGTGGACGACGTCATCTACGGCTGCGCCAACCAGGCCGGCGAGGACAACCGCAACGTGGCCCGCATGTGCGCCCTGCTGGCCGGCCTGCCGGTCGAGGTGCCGGGGGCCACCGTCAATCGCCTGTGCGGCTCGGGAATGGACGCCGTGGGCATGGCGGCGCGGGCCATCAAGGCCGGCGAGGCCGACCTGATGATCGCCGGCGGGGTGGAAAGCATGTCCCGCGCGCCCTTCGTCATGCCCAAGGCCGAAACGGCCTTCTCGCGGGCCGGCGCGGTGTACGACACCACCATCGGCTGGCGCTTCGTCAACAAGCTGATGAAGCAGCAGTACGGCGTCGATTCCATGCCCGAGACGGCCGAGAACGTGGCCGAGGACTTCCAGATCTCGCGGGCCGACCAGGACGCCTTCGCGCTGCGCAGCCAGCAGCGGGCCGCCCGGGCCCAGGCCGACGGCACCCTGGCCCAGGAAATCGTCCCCGTCACCCTGCCCCAGCGCCGGGGCGACCCCCTGGTGGTGGCGGCCGACGAACACCCCCGGGCCGACACCACGGCCGAGGGCCTGGCAAAACTGCGCGCCCCGTTCCGCGAGGGCGGCTCGGTCACCGCCGGCAATGCCTCGGGCGTCAACGACGGCGCCTGCGCCCTGATCCTGGCGTCCGAGGAGGCGGCGGCGCGCCATGGCCTGACGCCCCGGGCCCGGGTGCTGGGCACGGCCGTGGCCGGGGTGGCGCCGCGCATCATGGGTTTCGGCCCGGCGCCGGCCAGCCGCAAGCTGCTGGCTCGCCTGGGCCTGACCATCGGCGACATGGACGTGATCGAGCTGAACGAGGCCTTCGCCGCCCAGGGCCTGGCCGTGACCCGCGACCTGGGCCTGCCCGACGACGCCGACCACGTGAACCCCAACGGCGGCGCCATCGCCCTGGGCCACCCCCTGGGCATGAGCGGCGCCCGGCTGGTCACCACCGCCACCTACCAGCTGGCCCGCACGGGCGGGCGCCATGCCCTGTGCACCATGTGCATCGGCGTGGGGCAGGGCATCGCCCTGGTGCTGGAACGGGTGTGAGGCGGCGCCGGCGGGGGTGGCCGGGGCGCCGTCAGAACGCCATGCGGTCGTTGGCCACGGCGCGCACCAGTTTGAACAGGTCGCGGCGGATGCGCCGGTCGTCGATGGACAGGTAGGCGCGCACGAACTGCCGCCCCTCCGGGTCCATGGCCGGGTCCGGGTCCTGCCCGCCGGTGGGCGGCGGACCGTCCGTCAGGCCCTCGAAGAAATAGTCGATGGACACGTCCAGGGCGGCGGCGATTCCCAGCAGGTCCGCCGGCCCCGTGCGGCGGCGCCCGGCCTCGATCCGGCCCAGCGATCCGGCCGGCAGTTCGGCCAGGCGCTCCACCGAATCCAGGGACAGGCGCAGGGCCTGCCGCCGGTCCCGGATGCGTTGGCCGACGTGGCGTTCTTCCTTGCTTGGTGGTGACATCGCCCGCCCCTCTACGCCGTTCCCCTGTCCGGTCCCCTTGATTTTATGCAGAATACCCGATCTGCGGGTATTCTGGACCGAAGTCCGATCAACGATATATCATGACGTGTCCTGGTTCTCCACCCTCAATTTCTCGAATGACGGGCAGCACCTTACGATTACGCCAATAACGAGTATTTCCCATTGTCAAATCTCAGGAATGGCCGCCGCCGGCCCCGGGGGCGCACCCCTGGGGTTGAGGCGCGCGGGGTGGCTTGACAGGCCGGGCGGCGGTGCCTATTGTCCGCCGTCTCACGCCGGAGGAACGACACCGATCGTCCCGAGGGGCGCCGTCAGTCCGCGAGTTTCGCGCACTGGCGCGTTTTTCGTTGACCGTTCGGCAGTCCCTGCGGCCCCGACCACGCCGTCCCTGAACCACGGGAACCGACATCGATGTTCGACAGCCTGACGACCCGTCTGGGCGACATCCTGGACAAGCTGAAGAAGCGCGGCGCGCTGTCCGAAGCCGATGTCGGGGCCGCCCTGCGCGAGGTCCGCGTGGCCCTGCTGGAGGCCGACGTGGCCCTGCCGGTGGTGAAGGACTTCATCGACGGCGTGCGGGAAAAGGCCGTGGGCCAGGAGGTGCTGCGCAGCGTCACCCCGGGCCAGATGGTGGTGAAGATCGTCCACGACCACCTGGTGGCCATGCTGGGCGGCGGCGGCGGCGAAGGCGGCGCGCCGGTGGACGACACGGCCATCAACCTGGCGGGCAACCCGCCGGTGGTGATCCTGATGGTCGGCCTGCAGGGTTCGGGCAAGACCACCACGTCGGCCAAGCTGGCCATGCGCCTGGCCAAGCGCGACAAGAAGAAGGTGCTGATGGCGTCGCTGGACGTCTACCGCCCGGCGGCCCAGCAGCAGCTGCTGCAGCTGGGCGAGCAGTCCCAGGTGCCGGTGCTGCAGCCGGTGTTCGGCGAGCAGCCCCTGGCCATCACCAAGCGGGCCGGCGAGAAGGCGCGCCTGGAAGGCTTCGACGTGCTGATCCTGGACACCGCCGGGCGCCTGCACATCGACGAGACCCTGATGGCCGAGGTCGCCCAGGTGCGCGACATCGCCCGGCCGACGGAAACCCTGTTGGTCACCGACGCCATGACCGGCCAGGACGCGGTGACCATCGCCAAGGAATTCAACGAGAAGATCGGCGTCACCGGCATCGTGCTGACCCGGGTGGACGGCGACGCCCGCGGCGGCGCGGCGCTGTCCATGCGCGCCGTCACCGGCCGGCCCATCAAGCTGATGGGCGTGGGCGAGAAGCTGGACGCGCTGGAAAGCTTCCAGCCGGACCGCATCGCCGGACGCATCCTGGGCATGGGCGACGTGGTGGGCCTGGTGGAGCGGGCCGCCGAGGTCGTCGAGCAGGAAGACGCCGAAAAGATGGCCCGCAAGATGATGAAGGGCCAGTTCACCCTGGAAGACATGAACGAGCAGCTGGGCCAGATCCGCAAGATGGGCAGCCTGGAAGGGCTGATGGGCATGCTGCCGGGCGTCGGCAAGATCAAGAACCAGCTGGCCCAGGCCAACATCGACGACAAGATGGTGGCCCGCCAGCAGGCCATCATCCAGTCCATGACGGCCAAGGAGCGGCGCAATCCCAAGATCCTGAACGGGTCCCGCCGGCGCCGCATCGCCGCCGGCTCGGGCACCTCGGTGCAGGACGTCAACCGCCTGCTGAAGCAGCACCAGCAGATGAGCAAGATGATGAAGAAGGTGGGCAAGATGGGGAAGAAGGGCCTGATGCGCGGCCTGGCCCCCGGCATGATGCCCCCCATGCCGCCCCTGGGGCGGTAGACCGCTTTTTCGAACACCGACCGAACACGAAACCGAACCACGGATCACACGACAAAGGACCGAAACACCCATGTCCCTTCGCATTCGACTCTCCCGCGGCGGCGCCAAGAAGCGCCCCTACTACCGGATCGTCGTCGCCGACTCGCGCAGCCCGCGCGACGGCCGCTTCATCGAGCGCATCGGCGCCTACAACCCCATGGTCGCCAAGGATCACCCCGAGCGCCTGAACCTGGACGTGGATCGCGCCCAGTACTGGCTGGGCCGCGGCGCCCAGCCGTCGGACCGGGTGGCCCGCTTCCTGGAAGCCAGCGGCCTGGGTGAGCGCGTGGTGCCCACCCAGACCAAGAAGCACCTGCCCCGGGCCAAGGCCCAGAAGCGCCTGCGCGAGGCCGAGGAGAAGGCCGCCGAGGCCGCCGCCGCCGCCGCCGAGGCGGCTGCCGAAGCCGCCGCGGCCGCCGCCGCCCCGGCCGAGGAAG
>JAGREA010000478.1 GCA_020446745.1 Rhodobacterales bacterium
CATTGCTGCTGGAAGGTCTTGCCCTGGGGCGCCGGCAGGTCGCGGGCGGCGGTCCAGCCGCCGGCCCCGGGCACGGCGCGGAACCGGCCGCGCCGCCGGCCCATGGCGCCCAGGGCGCGCATCTTCAGGTTGGCGAAGAAGTGGTACAGGCCGGGCCGTTTGGCCCAGAAGGCCCACATGCGCAGCGCCCAGCGGGCCGGGCCCGCCACCAGCCCCGTATCGAATTCCCGGTTGCGCCATTCCCGCAGCATGGAAGGCAGGGGGATGCGCATGGGGCACACGGCCTCGCACCGGCCGCAGAACGACGACGCCATGGGCAGGTCCTTGGCGTGGTCGATGCCCACCAGGTTGGGGATCAGCACCTTGCCCATGGGCCCGGAATAGACCCAGCCGTAGGCGTGCCCGCCGACCACCGAATAGACCGGGCAGTGGTTCAGGCAGGCGCCGCAGCGGATGCAGCGCAGCATGTCCTGGAACGGGCCGCCCAGCATCTCGGACCGGCCGTTGTCCAGCAGCACCACGTGGAAGGCGGCGGGGCCGTCGGGGTCGCCGTCGCGCTTCGGGCCCGTGGTGATGGTGGTGTAGACCGACATCTCCTGCCCCGTGGCCGTGCGCGCCAGCACCCGCAGGATGGTGGTGGCGTCCTCCAGCGTCGGCACCACCTTTTCCAGGCTGGCGGTGACGATCTGCGCCTTGGGCAGGGTCTGGGTCAGGTCGGCGTTGCCCTCGTTGGTGACCAGGACGATGGAGCCCGTTTCGGCGATCAGCATGTTGGCCCCGGTGATGCCCACGTCGGCGGCCAGGAACTTGCGCCGCAGGATGGCCCGGGCCTCCTCCAGCAGGGCGCGGGGTTCCTCCAGCGGCCGGTCGGCGGGCAGGTCGGCATGGGCGCCGCGGAAGGTTTCCGCCACCTGTTCCTTCGACAGGTGGATGGCCGGGGCGATGATGTGGCTGGGCGGTTCGTGGCGCAGCTGGATGATGTATTCGCCCAGGTCCGTCTCGATGGGCTCGATGCCGTTCTTTTCCAGGTGCTCGTTGATGGCCAGCTCTTCGCCGATCATCGACTTGCTCTTGGTCACCGTCTTGGCGCCCAGGTCCTGGCAGATGCGGGTGATGATGGCCCGGGCCTCGTCGGCGTCGGCGGCCCAGTGGACCTGGCCGCCGTTGGCGATCACCTGGGCCTCGAACTTCTCAAGATAGACGTCCAGGTTGGCCAGCACGTGGTTCTTGATGTCGCGGGCCTCGTCGCGCAGCTGCTCGAATTCGGGCAGGCGCGCCATGGCCAGCTTGCGCTTCACCGGGAACCCCTGGCCCAGGCGGTCCAGGGCCGATTGCAGGTTGGCGTCGTCCAGGGCCTGGCGGGCGTTCTCGACGAACCGGGGGGCCAGGTTCTCCATCAGCCGTCCTCCCCCTCGGCGATGGCCGGGGCGTCGGCCAAGCCGGCCAGGACCTCGGCCACATGGCGCACGTGGGTGGCCGAGCCCCGGCGCCTCAGGCGCCCGGCCACGTTCATCAGGCAGCCCATGTCGCCGCCCAGCAGGGTGCCGGCGCCCGTGGCCTCCACGGCCTGGGCCTTGTCGTCCACCATGCGGCCCGAGATGTCGGGGTACTTGACCGAGAACAGGCCGCCGAAGCCGCAGCAGACCTCGGTGTTCTCGGCCTCCACCAGGGTCAGGCCCTTGACCGAGGCCAGCAGGGCCCGGGGCTGGTCCTTGATGCCCAACTCGCGCAGGCCGGAACAGGAATCGTGGTAGGTGACCGTGCCGTCGAAGGTGGCGTCCACGGCCCGAATACCCAAGACGTCGTGCAGGAAGCTGACCAGCTCGTGGGTGCGCCCGGCCAGGTCCCGGGCCTTGGCGGCCCAGGCCGGATCGCTTTCCAGCAGGCGGGGGTAGTGGTCCTTGATCATGCCGGCGCAGGAGCCCGACGGCGCCACCACGTAGTCGTAGCCCTGCAGGGCGTCGATGGTCTGTTTGGCCAGGGCGGCGGCATCACCCCGGTCGCCGGCGTTGTAGGCCGGCTGGCCGCAGCAGGTCTGGGCCCGGGGCACCACTACCGTGCAGCCGGCGTCCTCCAGCAGCTTCACGGCGGCGAAGCCCACGGAGGGCCGCATCAGGTCCACCAGGCAGGTGACGAACAGGGCGACGGTGGGGTTATCGGGCGGGTGCTGGGTCATGGCCCAACCATGCGGGTTTGGGCAAATCTTGGCAAGGTCCGTTGGGGCCTGAAATCAGTGGGGCGCCCCCACGCCCTTGGGCAGCAGCAGGTACAGGTCGCCTTCCTGGTTCATGGGCCCGGCGGCCAGGCCGGCCAGCAGGCCGTGGCCCCAGAACAGGTCGCCGCGCAGGGGGCCGGTGATGGCCGATCCCGTGTCCTGGGCCACCACCAGGCGGCGCAGGGGCGCGCCCTTGGCCTGGGGGCGGGGGTCGGTGGTATCCAGCCACAGGGGCACGCCCAGGGGGATGAAGGACCGGTCCACGGCCAGGCTGTGTTCGGGCGTCAGCACCACGCCTTGGGCGCCCACGGGGCCGTCGCCTTCCACCATGCGGAAGAACACGTAGGATTTGTTGCGCTGCATGACCTGGCGCCCCTCGGCCGGATGGGCCAGCAGCCAGGCGCGGATGGTCTGCAGCGAGGCATCCTTCAGGGCGATCCGTCCCTCGGCCACCAGGAAGCGGCCGATGGAGGAATAGCGGTGCCCGTTGCGGCCCGCATAGCCCACCCGCACCGTGGAGCCGTCGGGCAGGCGGATGCGGCCCGAGCCCTGGACGTGCAGGAAGAAGGCGTCCACGGGGCTGTCCACCCACAGCAGTTCCAGGCCCCGGCCCTCCAGGGCGCCGGCCTCGATCTCGGCCCGGTCGGCGTAGGGGATGATCCGCCGGCCTTCCAGGCGCCCGGCCACGGACCGGCCCTTGTCGGCCACGTCGAAGGCGCCCAGGTCGACCGAGATGATGTCGTCGGGCAGCTTGTAGAGCGGCACGTGGAAGCGGGCGCTGCGCTGCCACGAGCCTTCCAGCTCGGGCTCGTAGTAGCCGGTGAAGCGGCCGTCCTGGTTGCCGTTGTTGGCGGCCCGGAAGGGTTCGAACCATTTTTCGAAGAAGTAGCGGGCCAGGCGCTCGTCGCCGTCGGCAGTGCGTTCCAGGTCGGCGCAGGCCGGGCGCCAGTCGCGGATGTAGCCGCCGATCAGGCTGATGGAGCCGACGCCGGACAGGGGCGCGTCGTTGGTCTTGGCCATGATCACGGCGCAGGACCGGCGCAGGGCCGGCAGGGCCGGGGCCAGCTTGGCGTCCAGCCACCCGGGCAGGGCCTTGAAGGGGACGGGGGTGAGGGACAGCTTGGCCGGCGGCGGTTCGCCCAGGCGCGCCTCGCGCAGGCCGCAGCCGGCCAGCAGGACGGGGAGCGCGAGGGCGGCCAGCAGTCCGCGTGCGGCCCGTCCTCCCCCCCAGGTCACGCGATCAGTCCAGGCTGCGGGTCGCCACCAGCGACCAGTTGGGGTCCGACGAGCGGGTGTCGCGGGCGAAGGTCCAGAAATCGGTCACCTCGATGACCGTCACCGGGTCGCCGTCCACCACGTCGCCCTTGGCGTCGCGGGTCACGTTGATCTGCTCGCTGACGAACTTCACGGTCACCACGGCGTCGCGGCCGTTCATGTCGGCCTCCACGATGTCGGCGGACTTGATGCCCACCAGGGTGTCTTCCACCGTCTCGCCGGCCTGTTCGCGGTCGCGGATCACGCGGTCGAAGTTGCCGAACACCTCGCCGCTCAGCATGGATTTCAGGGTGCCCCGGTCGCCCGAGGCGAAGGCGGCGACGACCATTTCGAAGGCGATGCGGGCGCCGTTCAGGAAGCCCTGGGCGTCGAACGCCGGGTCGGCGACGCGGATGCGCGTCAGCCCGGCCATCAGGGGGTCGGCTGACGGCGCGGCCCCGTCTTCGGCGTCCGATTCGGCCGTCCGGTCGGGCAGCTGCACGATGTTGTCGTCATCGGCGGCGTCGGTGGGCTTCGACGGGGTGGCGGCGCCGTTGTCGGGGCGGAACGGGTCGCGGTAGCCGCCCTCGTGGCCGTCGCGCCGGCCCAGCACGTTGCGCAGGCGGAAGAACAGAAACGCCGCGATCACCGCGAAGATGATGATGTCTAAACCGTCGCCCATGTTTGCCTGTTCTTTTTCCGGCCCTTGTTCCACCGTCGGCGGAGGGTCCCGCGGGTGGGGTCTTTTCCCCCTGCGGGGGTGTTGCACGCTTGGCGCGGACGCCCGAACCGATGCGGTGGTCCTGCCCCGTCATCCTGTTCGGCCCAAACCTAGCCGCATCGGCGCGTCAGGTCCAGCGAAGGCGCCCGGATTCCGCCGTTTCCGGGCATTGTTCTTGCGTCCGCCCCATCCTACGCATAGATAAGCCGCAGATCCCGCCCATACAAGCCGACGGCCCCCGCACCATGGCCCCCTTGCTGCTGCTGGCGTTCATCGCCATTCCGATCATCGAGATCGCCCTGCTGATCCAGGTGGGCGGCTGGCTGGGCCTGTGGCCCACGGTGGGCCTGGTGATCCTGACCGCCGTGGTGGGCACGGCCCTGCTGCGCCACCAGGGATTCGCCATCCTGCGCCGGGCCCAGGAAAACCTGGCCGCCAACCAGCCCCCGGTGGCCGAGGTGTTCGACGGCATCTGCCTGGTGTTTTCCGGCGCCCTGCTGCTGACCCCCGGATTCTTCACCGACACCCTGGGCTTCCTGCTGCTGATGCCGCCGGTGCGCGCCGCCCTGCGCGCCTGGCTGGCCGCCCGCATGGCCGCCGGCCAGGTGCACGTGTTCCAGTCGGGCCCCGGCGGTTCACGCGGCACCGCGCCGGGCGGCGGGCCGATCATCGACGGGGATTTCCAGGAAGTGCCCGATCCGGCCCATGGCCCGGCCGATCCCGACACCCAAAGCCTGCCGCCCCGGCAGGACCCGCCCCGGTAACCACGGTTGTCGCCCCGGGCGATCCGTGGTAGCGACGGGGCACGACATCCAAGCCCGAGGAGATAGCCACCATGACCGGGGAAACCCCAACGCCCGATGCCGCCGGCGGCGCGCAGCACCAGCAGGCCGGTCCTCCGGTCGCCATCCTGGCCCAGTACATCAAGGACATGTCCTTCGAGGCCCCCAGCGCGCCGGGCATCTTCGCCCAGATGCAGCAGGAACAGCCGGACATCAGCGTGGGCCTGGACGTGAACGCCAACCGCCAGCAGGACGGCACGTTCGAGGTGGTGCTGCAGGCCAACGTGTCGTGCAAGGCCGGCGTGGCCACGGCCTTTCTGATGGAGCTGACCTACGGCGGCCTGTTCCGCGTGAACGTGCCCGACGAGCACCTGCAGGCCATTCTGCTGATCGAATGCCCGCGCCTGCTGTTCCCGTTCGTGCGGGCCATCATCGCCGATTCCACCCGCGACGGCGGCTTCCCGCCGCTGATGCTGGCGCCGGTGGATTTCGTCGCCATGTTCCAGAACAAGATGCAGGAAATGGCCGCCGCCCAGGCCCAGGCCCAGGGCGCCGCGCCCTCGCCGGAAGGGCACGCCTAGGGCATGTTCCGGGGCGGCCGTCAGGCCGCCCAGATGGGGTTCTTGATCTTTTCCAGGAAGGCCGCGTGG
>JAGREA010000479.1 GCA_020446745.1 Rhodobacterales bacterium
AATCCGCCCGTCCGGTCTTGCCATTCCGGTGTGCACGGGCAATATGGAGGCCAAGGGCCAGACCGTGAGAATCATCCAGGGCCCGGCGGCAAGCGAAGGACCGGTATGACGGTGGTACAAACCTCGCCCGACGGCGACAGCGCCTACAAGGCCACGACCCGCGACATCACGGTGACGGTGGAACCCTTCTTCCTGGAGGACCAGTCGGCGCCGGAAGACAGCCACTTCGTGTGGGCCTACCACGTGCGCATCGAGAACCACGGCGACGATACCGTGCAGCTGCTGACCCGCCACTGGCGGATCACCGATTCCATGGGCAACGTGCAGGAGGTGCAGGGCGACGGCGTGGTCGGCGAGCAGCCGGTGCTGGACCCGGGCGACGCCTTCGAATACACCAGCGGCACCCCCCTGAACACGCCGTCGGGAATCATGGTGGGCACCTATCAGATGGTGTCGGACACCGGCCACCGGTTCGACGTGAACATCCCCGCCTTTTCCCTGGACAGCCCGCACCAGCGCATGCAGATCCACTGACGCCCGTTGATAAGGCGTTGATTTGGCCGGCCGACGCCCCACATGGGAGGGCGACCGCACCGCCAACGGCCCAAGGAGCCCACCCCGTGACCACGCCGGACAAATCCCTGCACCTGGTCTCTCCGACCGAACGCCCGACCCGCGAACAGGCCGAGGAGGCCGTGCGCGTGCTGCTGCGCTGGGCCGGCGACGACCCGTCGCGCGAGGGGCTGCGGGACACGCCCAAGCGGGTGGTCAAGGCCTATGAGGAATTCTTCGTCGGCTACGACGCCGACCCCGAGGAGGTGCTGAAGCGCACCTTCGAGGAAACCGACGGCTACGACGAGATGGTGCTGCTGCGCGACATCCGCTTCGAAAGCCACTGCGAGCACCACATGGCCCCCATCATCGGCCGGGCCCACGTGGCCTACCTGCCGCACCGCCGGGTGGTGGGCATTTCCAAGCTGGCCCGGGTGGTGGAGATGTATGCCAAGCGCCTGCAGATCCAGGAAAAGATGACCGCCCAGATCGCCAACGCCATCGAGGACGCCCTGCAGCCCGAGGGCGTGGCCGTGGTCATCGAGGCGGCCCACCAGTGCATGACCACGCGGGGCGTGCACAAGCCGGGCGTGACCATGATCACCAGCCGCATGCTGGGCGCCTTCCGCGAGAACGCCGCCACGCGGCGCGAATTCCTGGCCATGATCGGCAACCCGGCGACGGGCGAGACCGCCCTGGTCTAGACCGCCCCGCCGCCACCGCGTCCTCCCCCCTTGACCCGCCTTCGCTGACGGGGTTCATTGATCGCCCGATGGGGTCATCGGCCGGGCCCCTGGTCGCCCGGCCGCCCGAAAGCGCGAGGGGTGAGCACCGGCCATGGATCTGCGGCCCGTCTTCCTGGTCAACGGCCTGTTGCTGAGTCTGCTGGCGGCCGGCATGTGCGTGCCGGCGGCGGTGGACGCCCTGGCCGGCCATCCGGACTGGCAGGTGTTCCTGGTGTCGGCCTGCGTGACCATGTTCGTGGGCGTGTCCCTGGCCCTGGGCAGCCACACGCGCGGCAGCCGCATGACCGTGCGCCAGGCCTTCCTGATGACCAGCACGGCCTGGATCCTGCTGGTCAGCTTCGCCGCCCTGCCCTTCGCCTTTTCCGAACTGAACATGTCGTTCACCGACGCCTTCTTCGAATCCATGTCGGGGCTGACCACCACCGGGGCCACGGTGATCACCGGCCTGGACATGGCGCCGCCGGGCATCCTGCTGTGGCGGGCCATCCTGCAGTGGCTGGGCGGCATCGGCATCATCGTCATGGCCATCGCCATCCTGCCCATCCTCAGCGTCGGCGGCATGCAGCTGTTCCGCATGGAAAGCTCGGACCAGTCGGAAAAGGCCCTGCCCCGGGCGGCCCAGGTGGCCGGCGCCATTTCGGCCATCTACCTGGTGCTCACGGCCATCTGCGCCGGCGCCTACTGGCTGGCCGGCATGAGCGGGTTCGAGGCCGTGAACCACGCCATGACCACCATCGCCACGGGGGGCTTTTCCACCTCGGACGGCTCCATGGGCCATTTCGACAGCGCGGTGATGGATGCCATCGCCACCGTGGGCATGCTCATCGGCGGCATGCCGTTCCTTCTGTACCTGAAGACGGTGCAGGGGGACTGGCGGGCCCTGGGCCGCGATTCCCAGGTCCAGTGGTTCCTGATCATCGTCATCACGTCGGTGCTGCTGGCGGCCGGCTTCCTGTGGCTGGTCAACGGCTACGAGCCATCCCAGGCCATGCGCTATGCCTCGTTCAACGTGGTGTCCATCATCACCGGCACGGGCTATGCCACGTCCGACTACGGCCTGTGGGGCAGCTTCGCCGTGCCCCTGTTCTTCTACCTGATGTTCATCGGCGGCTGCGCCGGCTCCACCACCTGCGGCATCAAGATCTTCCGTTTCCAGGTGCTGTACGCGGCGGCGCGGACCCAGCTGAACCACCTGATCCAGCCGCACGGGGTATTCATCCCCTACTACAACCGCCGGCCGATCCCGGAAGACGTCATCGTCTCGGTGCTCAGCTTCTTCTTCGTGTTCGGGGTGTGCTTCGCCCTGCTGGCCATGGGCCTGGGCATGATGGGGCTGGACTACCTGACGGCCACGTCCAGCGCCGCCACGGCCATTTCCAACGTGGGCCCGGCCCTGGGGCCCATCGTCGGCCCGGCCGGCACCTTCCAGGCCCTGCCCGACGGCGCCAAGTGGCTGCTGTCGGCCGGCATGCTGCTGGGCCGCCTGGAACTGTTCACCATCATCGTGCTGTTCACCCGCGCCTTCTGGCGGGGATAGGCCCGGCCAAGCGGCACCAACCCTTCGAGACGGCCGCTGCGCGGCCTCCTCAGGGTGAGGTCGTGAAAGGGGTACAACCTCACCCTGAGGTGCGAGCGAAGCGAGCCTCGAAGGGTCGTTTCCGCGTGGACAGCTACCGCACCCAGTCCTGCAGGTGCTGGCGCACGTTGCGCTCCATTTCCCTGTTGAAGTCGGCCATCAGCTTTTCCACCAGCTCGAATTCCAGGGTCTCGCGCTCGGTCAGGGTGGCGTCCTCGCGGATGGTCTGGGACCGGCTGACCGTGGCCGTGGCGAAGCCGTGCTTCACGCCCTGGCCGTCGGTCACCTCCAGCCGGGCGTCGATGGTGGCCCGGTAGCGGTCCGACTGCTCCTTGGTGAACACGCCCTTCAGGCCGCCGGACTGGGCCAGCGCCTCGCCCACCATGGAGGCCTCGTTGATGATCAGGCGCGCCGTGCCGGCCTCGGCGGCCGGCTTCAGCCGGTCCTGGCCCCAGCGGATCACCGCCTTGGCCGGCGCCACCGGCACCTGGTGTTCGATGTGCGGCGCCTTCAGGGGCGCGGCAAAGCGGTTTTCCACCTGCACGTCGGCCACCGCCAGGTTGATGGTGGGCAGGTGGCTGAAGGTGATCTCGGGGCGGTTCTGGTCGGGCGGCGGCGTGGTGCAGCCGGCCACCACGGCCAGCAGGAACAGGACGGCGACGGGGCGAAGGGCGGGGAACATGGCGGCGGACTCCGGATGGCTGCGGACCCTCCGGTGATAGCCCCCTCCACCCGCCGCTTCAAGGGCCGATGCGGCGGCCCTCACGCATCCAGGTTTTCGGGGTCGAAGGCATAGTCGGCGCGGCAGAACTCGCAGGTCACGGTGATGGCCCCGTCCTCGGCCATGTCGGCCACCTGGGCCGGGTCGAAGGACTTCAGGGTGGCGCGGATGCGGTCGCGGGAACAGCGGCACCGGTGGCGCAGGGGCCGTTCCTCGAACAGCCGCACCCCTTCCTCGTGGAACAGGCGGTACAGCAGGTCGGCCGGGCCCACCGCCGGGTCCAGCAGTTCGCGCGGGGTGGCCGTGGACATCAGCACCACGGCCCGGCGCCAGTCCTCCTGGGCCTCGTCGTCCCAGGCCCCCTGGCGGGTGTCGCCGGGCAGGCGCTGCAGTGTCAGGGCCGCCGCGTGGGCGCCCCGGCCGGCGCCGTCGCCGCCGTGGCCGATCAGGATGATGGCCGTGTCCATCTGTTCCGACTGGCGGAAATAGGCCTGGGCGCAGTCGGCCAGGGTGTCGCCGTCCAGTTCGGTGATGCCCTGGTAGCGGTCCGTGTCGGGCCCCTGATCGACGGTGAAGGCCAGGTGCCCCCGGCCCATCAGGGCGCGGAACGGGGCCGCCGGATCGATGGCCGCGGCGGCCAGGGCATCGGCGTCATAACGGGCATAGGCGCGCAGGTCGCCGGTGCTGGTCAGGTCGGCCAGCAGCAGCGACACGGGGCCGTCGCCCTGGGCCTGCAGGGTGAAGATGCCGTCGTACTTCAGGCCGCTGGCCAGCACGGCGGCCAGGGCCGTGGCCTCGGCCAGCAGGGCCGCCACCGGTTCCGGATAGGCATGGCGGGCAAAGGCGGAATCAAGGGCCCCGCCCAGGCGCACCAGGCGCCCGCGAACCGGGGACCGTTCCAACTGGAACGGCTGGATCAGGTCGCGCACCAGCATGGGGATGTCAGCCCGCCAGGCACCAGGTGAGGACGCCCTTTTGGGCGTGCAGGCGGTTTTCCGCCTCGTCGAACACCACCGACCAGGGCCCGTCGATGACCGCGTCGGTCACCTCCTCGCCCCGGTGGGCCGGCAGGCAGTGCATGAACAGGGCGTCGGGTGCCGCCCCGGCCATCAGGTCCTCGTCCACCCGGTAGGGGGCCAGCAGGTTGTGGCGGGCGGTGGAATCCGTGTCACCCATGGACACCCAGCAGTCGGTGACCACCAGGTCGGCATCGGCCACGGCGGCCCGGGCGTCCTGGGTGAAGGTCACGTCGCCGCCCTGGGCCCGGGCCCAGTCCAGCAGGGCCGGCGGCAGGGCCAGGGGGGCCGGGCTGGCCACCCGCAGGGTGAAGCCGAAGCGCACGGCGGCGTGCACCCACGACCGGGCCACGTTGTTGCCGTCGCCGCTCCAGGCCACGGTGCGCCCGGCGATGGGGCCCCGGTGCTCCTCGAAGGTCATCACGTCGGCCATCAGCTGGCAGGGGTGGGATTCGTCGGTCAGCCCGTTGATCACCGGCACGCTGGCCCACTCGGCCAGTTCGACCAGCTTGGCCGGGTCGTCGGTGCGGATCATGATGGCGTCCACATAGCGCGACAGCACCCGGGCCGTGTCGGGAATGGTCTCGCCACGGCCGATCTGCATGGCCTCGCCGTCCAGCACCAGGGCGTGGCCGCCCATCTGGGTGAAGCCCACCTCGAAGCTGACCCGGGTGCGGGTGGACGGCTTCTCGAAGATCATCGCCAGGGTGCGGCCCGTCATGGGCTGCGGATCGCCCGACGAGCCGCCCTTGTAGGCGGCCGCCATGTCCAGGATGTGGCGCAGGTCGGCCGCCGGCACCCGGTCCAGGTCCAGGAAATGCCGGGGCGAGGCCGAGCCCCTCATGACCCCTCCCCCTTCACCGCCATGCAGGCCCGGTCCAGGATCGCCAGGGCCTCGTTGACGTGGATCTCCTCGATGATCAGCGGCGGCAGCAGGCGGATCACGTTGTTGGCCGCCGGCACGGCCAGCAGGCCGCGTTCGAACATGGCGTCCAGCAGCTCGGTGTTGGGCACCTTGCACTTCAGGCCGATCATCAGGCCGGCGCCGCGCACTTCCTCGATCACTTCCGGGTGGAAGTGGGCCAGGCCCTGCAGGCGCCGCCACAGCAGCTCGGCCACGGCGTCCACCCGGTCCAGGAAGCCGTCCTCGGTCATCACGTCCATCACCGCGTTGCCCACGGCCATGGCCAGGGGGTTGCCGCCGAAGGTGGTGCCGTGGCTGCCCGGCGTCAGGGCCCGGGCCGCGTGTTCCTTGGCCAGGCAGGCGGCGATGGCGAAGCCGCTGCCCAGGCCCTTGGCCACGCCCATCACGTCGGGCTCGATGCCCGCCCATTCGTGGGCGAACAGCTTGCCGGTGCGGCCCATGCCGGTCTGCACCTCGTCCAGGATCAGCAGCAGGCCGTATTCGTCGGCCGTCTGGCGCAGGCCGCGCAGGTAGTCCAGGCTGGCCGGGTTGATGCCGCCCTCGCCCTGCACGGGCTCGGCCACGATGGCCGCCGTCTCGTCGGTGATGGCGTTGCGCAGCTCGTTCAGGTTGCCGAAGGGCACCTGGTCGAAGCCCTCCACCAGCGGGCCGAAGCCGGTGACGTGCTTGGCCTGCCGCCCGGCGGAAATGGTCGCCAGGGTGCGGCCGTGGAAGGCCCCCTGGCAGGTGATCACCCGGTACTTTTCCGGGTGGCCGGCCTCGTAATGGTACTTGCGGGCGATCTTGAAGGCGCACTCCATGGCCTCGGCCCCGGTGGTGCAGAAGAACACCGAGTCCGCGAAGGTGTGCTTGACCAGCCGCTCGCCCAGGCGCTGCTGCTCCGGGATCTCGTACAGGTTCGACGTGTGCCACAGCTTCGCCGCCTGCTTCTGCAGCACCTTCACCAGGTACGGATGGGCGTGCCCCAGGCTGACCACGGCGATGCCGGCGCCGAAATCCAGGAATCGTCGACCGTCCGTCGCATGCAGGTAGGGTCCTTCGCCTTTTTCGAAGGCGACGTTTGCACGCGCATAGGTGGGCATAACGGCCGGGAACACGGGGGCTCTCCTTACTCAACGGGTCCGGAAAGCCAGGGAGTATGGTGGGCTGCCCGGCGCCTGTCAACGCGGCAGAATCTCGGGATTTTTGGGCCTTTTGATCAGGCCTTCAGCTTGTAGCCGCTGGCGAACATCCAGCGGCAAAGGGACCACAGGGCCGTGTTCACCCCGGCCATCACGGCCACCCCCACCCAGACGTTGGAATCGGCGTGGCCGATCATGCCT
>JAGREA010000480.1 GCA_020446745.1 Rhodobacterales bacterium
CGCGGATTCCCGAATACCGCACCCTGCTGGAAGCCGGCTGCGGCTGGCTGGACCGCCAGGCGGTGCGGGCCGGCGCCCCGTCCTTCGCCGACCTGGCGGCGGACCGCCGGGCGCGCCTGGTGACGGCGGCCGAGCGCACGCCGGCCCGGGCCCTGCCCCGGGTGCTGTTCCTGAACGTGCTGGCCGACGGCCGCGACCTGTACTTCAGCCATCCCGACGTGTGGGCCGGCCTGGGCTATGGCGGGCCGCCGCAGCCGGAAGGCTTCCCCGACCAGGACCGCCCGCCGAAGCCGCGCGACGCCGCCGGAGCCCGGCCATGAGCGCCCGTCAGGACAGCCCGCAGGTGGTGATCATCGGCGCCGGAGCCGGCGGCGGGGCCTGCGCCTGGGCCCTGGCCCAGGCCAAGGTGCCGGTGCTGGTGCTGGAGGCCGGGCCGCGCTACGACCCCACATCCGACTACCGCCTGGACCGCAACGACTGGGAACAGGGCGGCTTTCCCGCCAAGGTGCCCACCGAGGGGCGCCAGACCGTGGCGCCGCTGCAGGACCTGGACCCCCAGTGGCGGGACCTGCGGTCGTGGAACCGCACCCTGGGCAACCTGAACACCGGCACCCGGCGCCGTTCGGTGGGCTATCAGCACGCCGTGGGGGTGGGCGGTTCCACCCTGCGCTACACCGGTGAGGCCCACCGCCTGAACCCGGCCGCCTTCCGCATGCGCAGCCGCTTCGGCGTGGGCGCCGACTGGCCCCTGTCCTACGAGGACCTGGAACCCCTGTACGCCATCGCCGAGAAGGTGGTGGGCGTGTCGGGCCCGGCCGGGGACGACGCCCGCTGCCCGCGCTCGGCCCCCTATCCCCTACCGCCCCACGCCATCAGCTACGCCGGGCAGCGGGTCGCCCAGGGGTGCAGGGCGCTGGGCCTGTCGTTCCTGCCCAACCCGGTGGCCGCCCTGTCGGCCATCTACGACGACCGGCCGCCGTGCAACTACTGTGGCAACTGCGCCAACGGCTGCTCGCGCCAGGACAAGGGCAGCACGGACCTGACCTTCCTGCGCCACGCCGAGGCCACCGACTTTTGCGAGGTGCGCCCGGAAAGCACCGTGGTGGCCATCGAGACCGGACCCGGCGACCGGGTGGTGGCCGTGCGCTACGTGGATGCCGGGGGCGCCGAGCACCGGGTGGCGACGCCGGCCCTGGTGCTGGCCGCCGGGGTGGTGGAAACCCCGCGCCTGATGCTGCTGACCCGCTCCGCCCAGGCGCCCGACGGCCTGGGCAACGAGACCGGCCAGGTGGGCCGCCATTTCATGGAGACCCTGTCCTGCGCCTCCACCGGCCTGCACCCGGAACCCCTGGGCAGCCACCGGGGCCTGCCGTCGGACGGCATCTGCTGGGACTTCAACGCGCCCGACGCCATCCCCGGGGTCATCGGCGGCGCCCGCTTCGCCCCGGCCCACCATGAATCGGGCCTGCACGGGCCCATCGCCTATGCCCGCCGGGTGGTGGGCGGCTGGGGCGCCGGGCTGATGCGGGGCATGGTGGACACCTTCGGCCGGGTGCTGTCGGTGGGCGCCATCGGCGAAAGCCTGCCCAACGACCGGTCCTTCATCGATCTGGACCCCGCGGCCAAGGACGCCCACGGCCTGGCCAAGGCCCGCATCCACAGCCACCTGGAGGACGAAGCCCTGCACCGCCTGACCTTCATGATGGGCAAGTGCCGCGAGATCCTGCGGGCCTCGGGCGTGGACACGATCTTCGAGGAGATCAGCCGCTACGACCTGTTCGGCCCCACCCACGTGTTCGGCACCTGCCGCATGGGCACGGACTCGGCGGACTCGGTGACCGACGCCTGGGGCCGCTGCCACGCCTGGAAGAACCTGTTCGTGGCCGACGCCAGCCTGTTCCCCAGCACCGGCGGCGGCGAGGCCCCGTCGCTGACCGTCCACGCCCTGGCCCTGCGCGTGGCCCGCCACGTGGCCGACCGCGGCCGGCGGGGGGAGCTGTAGGGGCGCGGGTTCCCCGTCACGCCATCTCTGCCGTCCTGCCCGGGCTTGTCCCGGGCATCCACGTCTTGTTGTTTTGAAACGCAGAGGACGCGGCGGTACGCAGAGGAAAAAGACGTGGACCCCCGGGACAAGCCCGGGGGAAGCGGGGATGGGACAGGAGGCCTTCATTTGCCCTCATAAATCTACCGTCATGCCCGCGAAGGCGGGCATCCATTCCGCTCACGTTGCCCCTGGGTCCAACGGCGGCGGAATGGGTTCCCGCCTTCGCGGGAACGACGAAGGGTGAGGGCGGGAACGACGAAGGGTGAGGGCGGGAATGACGAAAGGAGAAAGCAGGTAAGACGGTCCAGGAATCAGTCCTCCGCCCCCGCCAAAACATTGTCCCAATGACAATGTTTCTGTTGATCGCCGGAACCCATCGGTTCACTTGAATCGGATCGTCCCCTTTCGAGGTCCGGTCCGTGGCGAAACCAAATCTGGCGATCGGCGTGGCGCTGGCCCTGGTGTGCCTGCTGCTGCTGGGCGTGCTGCCCGTGGTGGCCAACAGCCGCCCGGCGGGCACCGACGCCCTGACCTTCGCCCTGTTCCTGTCCGTGTGGCAGGTGGCCTTCGCCCTGCCCCTGCTGGCCGCCGGGCCCCTGCGCGGCAGGCCGGGCATCCTGGCCGCCGACCTGCCGCCGGGCCTGCGCCGGCGCACCCTGGGCGTGATCCTGCTGACCGGGGCCATCTTCGGGCTTTCCACCCTGCTGTACGTGGTGTCGGTGGAAAAGGCCGGGGCCGTCAGCGCCGCCATCGCCATGCAGGCCTATCCCCTGTTCGCCATCGCCATGGAAAGCCTGTTCCTGAAGCAGCGCAAGACCGTGCCGGAACTGGCCCTGACCGGGGTCATGCTGGTCGCCCTCACCCACCTGGCCACGGCCGGCACCTGGCGCGTGGCCGGCTTCTCGCCCTGGTTCCTGGCCGCCCTGGCGGTGCCGTTCCTGTGGTCCATCGCCCACATCATCATCCGCGAGGCCCTGGGCCGCACGCCCATCACCCCGGCCCAGGTGACCTTCTTCCGGGTCCTGGTCTCCACCCTGTTCCTGGGTGGCGTGACGGCGGCCATGGGCGGACCGGACCCAGCCTGGGCGGACCGGGACTTCCAGGCGGCGGCCCTGCTCATGGGGCTGGTCTACTACCTGGAGCTGGTGTTCTGGTTCCACGCCCTGCGCCACATCACGGTGTCCCTGGCCAGCACCATCACCGTGCCCTGGCCGGCCCTGACCATGGTCCTGGCCATCCTGTTCCTGGAGGCCCGGGTCGAGGCCTACCAGATCATCGCCTTCGCCGTGGTGGCGGCCAGCATCTACGGCCTGCTGTTCCTGGAAGCGCGCAAGGGGCGCGGGGGGTAAGCCAGTAAGATCGTCGTGCCCGCCCCCCCTTCAGCTGTCATGCCTGCCCCCTTTTCAGCCGTCATGCCCGCGAAGGCGGGCATCCATTCCGCCAGCGTTTCTCCCGGGTCCAGCGAAGGCGGAATGGGTTCCCGCCTTCGCGGGAACGACGCATGGAGATGGTGTGGAGGGAGCGAAAACGGCGACAGACCCGCCGTCCCTCAGCCCTCCCGCCCCAAGGCGCGGGACAGCAGGGCGTACAGCCGGCCCAGTTCCGACGACACCAGGGCGGCGCCCAGGGCGCCGGTGCGGTCGTGGTCACGGGCGTCGGCGATCAGGGCCCCGAATTCCGACAGGTAGCGGTTCACATAGGTGCGGAATTCCCCATCGTCGCGCATGCGCTCGCGCACCACGGCGAAGCGGCCGGTGTCGCGGAAGCCCAGCATGCGGGTGACGAACAGCATCTTCTCGCCCCGGTGATAGCGCCGCCAGTCGTCCTCGGTCACCGACGGGTCCACCACCCGGCTCATGTCCACGGCCAGGGACTGCAGCTTCTCGGTGATGAAGGCGGCGCGGCGCAGGAAGTCGTCCTTGCCGGTTTCCGCCGCGTGGTCGCGCAGGCGGCTTTCCAGGCCCGCCGCCACCAGCGAGGCGCCGCGCAGGGATTCCAGGCGGGCGTCGATGGTCAGGCTCAGCTCGCCGGACTGGCGGGCCATGCGGTCGGCCGCGGCGGCCAGGGCGTCGGACCGTTCGCGCAGCGTACGGTCCCAGGTTTCCAGGCGGGCCAGGGCCTCGCCCGAGGCCCGCGACATCTCGCCCGTGCGCTGGCCCAGGGCCTGGGCCAGGGCCTCCATGCCCCGTTCGGCCCGCTCGTAGGTGCCGGCCATGGCCTCCAGATGGTGGCGCAGGGCCTCGCCGCCGGCCGACAGGCGGTTGACCACCCGGTTGGCCTGCTCGGTGGTGCGCTTGCCGCCCTCGCGCAGCATGTTGCCCAGGCTTTCCATGCGCCGGGCGTTGCCCTCGGCCACGGCGTCGCTTTCTCGGGCCCGCTGCATCAGGCTTTCGCCGACCCGGGCCAGGCGTTCCTGGGCCGCCTCGGCCGACAGGCGCACGCCCACGGTCTTGCGGGTGACGGCATCGGACGCCCCGGCCAGGCGGGCCACGGCGTCGTTGGCCGCCGCCGTCAGGGCACCCACCCGGTGGTCGAAGGCCTGGCCGGCCTCGGCCAGGCGCTGGCCGGCCCGCTCGGCGGCGCCGTCGAAGGCCTGGGCCTGCTGGGCCATCAGGTCGGTGACCGACCCCACCTGGCCGCGGGCCCGTTCCACGGCCCCTTCCAGGTCCGCCCCCTGGCGGCCGATGGCCTCGGTGACCGAGCCCATCAGGTGCACCGCGTGCTGCACCGTGCCGTCCAGGTCCTGGGTGCGGGCCCGCAGCCCCTCGCCCACCTGGCCCAGGCGTTCCAGGGCGCCGTCGATGGTGCCATGCAGGTCGCCGGCCCGGCCCTGGAGGATCTCCGACACCTCGTGGAGCTGCCCCCGGGCGGCCTCGTGGGCGGCCCGCAGGTCGTCGCCCCGCTGGCGCAGCAGGTCGCCCAGCTCGCCCAGGTCGTGGCGCGCCCGCTCCAGGCTTTCGTCCACCCCGCCGGCCTGGTGGCGCAGGCCCTCCAGGGCCTCGCCCAGGCGCCCCGTGGTGGCGTCGATGAGCCCCGCCGCCGAGTCCGCCTCGGCCCCCAGGCGGCCGCCGAAGTCGGCCAGGCGGCCGTCCACCATGGCCATCAGGTCTTCCAGGCGCTGGCGCAGGGCGGCATCCATGCCGTCCACCCGGGCTTCCGTTTCCGACAGCAGGGCGCCCAGGCCGTCGCGCACCCCGTCCGACGCCCGGGCCGCCGCCTCGGCCACCTTGTCGGCCAGGCCGTCCACGGCGTGGCGCGCCGTCTCCGTCCCGCTTTCCGCCTCGCGTGCCGCCTCCTTCAGCGAGTCCGTGGCCGCCCGCAGGCCGTCGGACACCCGAAGCGCCGCCCGCGAGGCCTGCTCGCCCCGGGCATCCAGGGCGCCGCCCAGGTCCTCCAGGCGCTGGATGGCTCCGGCGGCGGTGCGCTCAAGCGCCTGTTCCCGTTCGGTCAGCGACCGGCCCACCAGGCCCAGGCGTTCCGCCGCCCCTTCCGCCGTGGCGCCCACGGCCTCGCCCTGACGGGTCAGGGCCCGGGTGACCAGGGTGAGCAGCTGCGCCGCCTGTTCCGACGCCCCGGTGACCGCGCGGGCCCGGTCCTGCAGGGCCTCGCCGGCCCGGGCTACCTGATCGGCCGCCGCCGTGCCGGCGTCGCCCAGGGCCCGGGTGCCGTCTTCCAGGGCGGCGCGCACGCCGCGCAGGTGCCGCGACGCCGCGTCGGCGGCCTTGTTGACGGTATCCGCCCCTTCGCTCAGGTGGGTGGCGGCCTGGGCCATCTGGTCTTCCACCTGGTCGGCCGAGCGGGCCGCCAGGTCCGACTGCTTGGCGATCAGCGCCCCGGCCCCCAGCAGGGCCTTGGCCGCCCGGGCCGACACCTGGCCCAGGTCGGCGCCCTTGGCGGCCAGGTCGTCGGCCGCCCGTTCCAGGCTGGCCGTGGCCGTTTCCCCGGCCTGGGCCAGGGCCTGGGCGTTCTCGTCCACCAGGGCCCCCAGGCCCCGCAGGCCCTCGCCGGCCCGGTCGGCCAGGGCGGTGCTGTCGCGCATCTGGCGGCGGAAGGCGAACAGCATGCGGGCGGTGCGGTTGGACACCTCGTCCACCCGGTCCAGACCGCCGCGCAGGGCCTGTTCGGTGGCCTCCAGGCCGGCGGTGCCGCGTTCGGCCGCCTCGGCCACCTCGCGGCCGCCGCGGGACAGGGCCTCGGTGGCGGCGGTCAGGGCCGCCGTGCCCTTTTCCGACGCCGCGCCCAGGTCCAGGGCCTGGCGGCGCAGGGCCTCGTTCATGTCGCCCACCCGGGCCTGGGTCTGCTCGGCCATGCGGTTGATCTCGTCCATGCGCCCGCCCAGGGCGGTGGACAGGTCCTCGACCCGTTCCTGGGCCTGGGCCGAGGCCTGGCCCAGGTCGACCGTGCGCCGGCGCAGGGCCTCGCCCAGGCCTTCCACCTTGTCCAGCACCTTGTCGGACACGGCCGCCAGGTCCCGGGTGCTGGCCCGCAGCACATCGGCCACCGAGCGGGTCTCGGTGGCCGTGCGTTCCGACAGGATGGCCATGTCGCGGGCCTGCTCGCGGAAGGCGTGGCCGCTGTCGCGCACGGCCTTGGCCACGGTTTCCGAGGTGCCCACCAGGTCGCGGGCCTGGTCCTTCAGGGCCTCGCCGATGTCGCGGGCCTTGGTGGCCACGGCCTCGGTGGTGTCGGTCAGGCGGCCGGTCTGGCGCACCAGGTTGGCCTCGATGTCGTCGAACCGCTGGGCCGCCCGGTCGGCGGCCTCGGTCAGGTCGTGCTCGCGGCGGCTCAGCACGTCGGCCATGCGGTCGGTCTCGCCCGAGGCCTTCTCCACCCGGTGGCTCAGATCCTCGGCCTGGCCGCGCATCATCTCGCTGGCGGCGCGCACCTTGCCGGCCGCGGCGGCGGCCCCGCCCAGCAGGTCCAGCAGCCGGCCGCGCACGGCCTCGCCGGCCTCCTGGGCCTTGCCCACGGCGGCCTCGGCGGCGGATTCCAGGTCCCGCGTGCCGTCGGCGAAGGTGGCCGCCACGCCCTGGGCCCGGTTGGCCACGGCGTCGGCCGTGGCGGTCATGTCGGCGGCCCGGTCGCGCAGGGTCTCGCAGAAGCCCTCGGCCCGGGCGGCCACCCGATCCGACGCGGTGATCAGCCCGCCGGCCTGTTCCGACAGCATGGCGCCCGAGGCCCGGGCCCGCTCGGCGGCCATCTCGGTGGCCCCGCGCAGGTCTTCCGTCTGGTGGCGCAGGGCCTCGGCGATGGCCCGGGCCCGCAGGTCGGCGTCCTCCGACGCCTGGGCCAGTTCGCGGGTGCGCTGGCGCACCAGGGCGTCGGCCTTCTCGGCCCGGCGCAGGGCCTCCTCGGACGATTCCGTCAGGTGGCGGGCCTGCTGGCGCAGCTGCTCGGTGATCTCGCGCACGCGCCGCGCGTCCCGCGCGTCGGGATAGGTGAGCTGGCTCAGCTGGCGGCGCAGGGCCTCGGTCTCGTGGCGCAGGTGGCGGCCGCGCTCGAACAGGGCGGCCACGGTCCACAGCAGGGCCAGGGGGGTGACGATGCCGGCGGCCAGGCCGCCCACCTCGTGGGGCAGCAGCAGCGCCAACTGATCGAACCCCAGGCCGTCGCGCACGTAGACGAAGGCGCCGGCCAGCCAGGCCAGGCTGGCGACGGCGGCGGCGAGGGTGGGCAGGCGATAGCGCACCAGGACCGGCGGCCGGTCGTCGGCGGGCACCGTGGCGGGCTCGGGCGAACGGCCGCCCTCGGCCGCCGGCTGCGACAGGACGCCGTGGGTCCCTTCCGCCTGGGTGTCGTCGTGGTTCTGCGAACGGACGTCGGTCCGTTCCGCGCCGGGTGTCTCGCCCATGGTCCCTGCCCCATTTGGATGGTGTGCTTGGGGTGTGTCGGGGACCCTTCTGGCGCCCGTCATCCGCTTGAAATCGTACAAGACCCGCCCGGTCGGGGCCATGGGTACTTATCCACAAACCCCTGTGGACAACCCGTGGATAACCCGTGGATAACCTGGGGACAGCCTGTGGAGACCGTCAGGCGCCGCCGGCCTTGCGGGGACGACCTTTGCGGCTTTGGGCCTTGGTGTGGCGGCCGGCCACGTCCACCAGGCGGCGGAAGGTGGGGCAGTCCATGTGGGTGGGGGCCGAGCATTCGGCCACGTGGCGCAGGGTGTCGCTGAGGGCGGCCAGCTTGCGGATCTGCCGGTCCAGCTCGTCGGCCTTCCGGTGCAGGGCCTCGCGGGGCAGGGTCGGCGTGCCGTCGCGGCCGAAGATGCCGGCGATTTCCTCCAGCGAGAACCCCGCCGCCTTGCCCATGGCGATCAGGTTGAGCTGCAGCAGCACCTCGGGCGGGAACTGGCGCCGGAGGCCGTGGCGGGTGACCGAGGATATGAGCCCCATTTCCTCGTAGTAGCGCAGGGCCGAAGGCTTGATTCCGGTCCGTTCGGCCACCTCTCCGATGTCCAGGAAGATCATGCTTGACCTCAAGTTGACTTGAATTCGTAGGGTGCCCCATGACCCCCGTTCAGGCAAGAGGAACCCGACATGACCCACCCCCCTTCCCCCCCATCGGACCGGGCCCGGCGCGCCACCATGGCGGCGCTGGTCCTGTCCATGCTGCTGGCCTCCCTGGGCACCAGCATCGCCAATATCGCCCTGCCGGCCCTGGCCGAGGCCTTCGCCGCCCCCATCCACCAGGTGCAGTGGGTGGTGATCGCCTATCTGACGGGGTTGACCGTTTCCGTGGTCGGGGTGGGCCGCCTGGGCGACCGGTACGGCCTGGCCCGCCTGCACAAGCTGGGGCTGGTGGTGTTCACCGGGGCGTCGGTGCTGTGCGGCCTGGCCCCCGGCTTGTGGTCGCTGGTGGCGGCCCGGGCGGTACAGGGCGTGGGCGCCGCCTTCCTGATGACCCTGACCCTGGCCCTGATGCGCCAGACCGCCGGCGACGCCCGGGTGGGCCGGGCCATGGGCCTGCTGGGCACGGTTTCGGCCCTGGGCACGGCCCTGGGGCCGTCCCTGGGCGGGGCCGTGCTGGCGGCGGCCGGCTGGCGCGGCGTGTTCCTGGTACAGGTGCCCCTGGCGGTCCTGGCCCTGGGGCTGTCCGCAGCCTTCCTGCCCCGTGATGGCGCCCGCGACGGGGCCGGCGACGGGGGCCCGGGCCCCGGCTGGCGGGCGGTGCTGGACCGGGCCGTTCTGTCCCATCTGGCGGCCAACGGGCTGGTGGCGGCGGTGATGATGACCACCCTGGTGGTGGGGCCGTTCTTCCTGGGCCCGGGCCTGGGGCTGGCGGCGGCGGTGGTGGGGCTGGTGATGTCGGTGGGGCCTGTGGTCTCCATCGTCACCGGCGTGCCGTCCGGCCGGGCCGTGGACGCCTGGGGCGCCGGGCGGATCCTGGGCCTGGGACTGGTGCTGCTGGCCGCCGGGTCGTTCGGGCTGGCGGTCCTGTCGCCACTCTACGGCGTGGCCGGTTACGTGGCGGCCATCGTGGTGCTGACGCCGGGCTACCAGCTTTTCCAGGCGGCCAACAACACGGCGGTGATGGCCGACGTGGGGGCGGACCGGCGCGGCGTGGTTTCCGGCCTGCTGGGCCTGTCGCGCAACGGGGGGCTGATTGCCGGGGCCTGGGCCATGGGCGCCGTGTTCGCCTTCAGCGCCGGCACCGGCGACATCGGCCAGGCCACGCCGGCCGACATCGCCCACGGCCTTCGGACCACCTTCCTGCTGGCCGGCGGGTTGATGGTGGCGGCGATGGGATTGGTGTTCGGACGGCGGCGGGCGGGCTAGTGGTTTAAGACAATGGACCAGGCGGCGCCAACCCTTCGAGACGGCCCTGCGGGCCTCCTCAGGGTGAGGTTTTTCAATAAATTACGCCCTCATGCTGAGGAACCCATCGAAGATGGGTGTCTCGAAGCATTGGTGCCGTTGGCGCCGTGTTGCCCGCTAGAACAGGTGCTGCCCGCCGGTGACCCACACCTCGGTCCCCGTCACGTAGCGGGAGTCGTCGGAGCACAGGTAGAACACCGTGCCGGCCACGTCCTCGGGCGAGCCCATGCGGCCCATGGGGATGCGGGGGATCAGCATCTCGTATTCCGGGCCCACCATCTCGGTCTCGATCTCGCCCGGCGCCACGGCGTTGACCCGCACCCCCAGGGCGGCGAACTCGTTGGCCGATTCCCGGGTCAGGGCCGACAGGGCGGCCTTGGAGATGGAATAGGCCGAGCCGGCGAAGGGGTGGATGTAGTGCCCGGCGATGGAGGTGATGTTGACGATCGCCCCCTTGCCCTTGTGCAGCGCCGAGGCGAAGCCCCGCGACAGCTTCAGGGGGGCGAAGAAGTTCAGCTCGAACACCTGGCGCCAGGCCCCCAGGTCGCCGTTCAGGCAGCCCAGGCGTTCCTTGTAGGGCGTCTTGGGCGACATGCCGGCGTTGTTGACCAGGGCGTGGAGCGGCTGGCCTTCCAGCGCCGCATTGGCCTCGGTGATGAAATTCTGCAGGCTGTCCGGGTCGCTCAGGTCCGTGGGGATGTGGACGGTCCAGCGGGGGTCGCGGCCGCATTCGGCGGGCGCCGGCTCGCGCGAGCAGGTGATGATGCGCCAGTCCCGTTTCAGGAACAGGCGCGCCGTGTGGTGGCCGATCCCCCGGCTGGCGCCGGTGATGACCACGGTCTTGCGGCTGGTGTCGACGTCCCCTGGCATGGCCCGACCCTAGCCCCCGCCCCCCGGGTTGCCAAGCGGGAATCGGCGGCCGATCATGGCGCCGTCATGTGCGCGCGATTCGAACTGTCGGCCCCGCCCGGCGACCTGGCCCACCGCTTCGGCCTGCGGATCTTCCCCGACTTCCCGCCGGCCCCGGACCTGCGGCCCACCAACCGGGTGCCGGTGGTGGAGTCCGAGGGCGCACGCCTCTTGTCCTGGGGCCTGCCCGCCCCGTGGGACGGCAAGCCGTTGATCAACGCCCGGTCGGAAACCCTGACGCAGAAGGTCACCTTCAAGCCGCTGCTGGAACACCGCTGCCTGGTGCCGGCCACGGCCTATTTCGAGTGGCGCCGCGATGGCCGGCTGCGGATCAAGAACCGCATCGCCCCGGCGGCCGGCAGCGTGGCCGGCGGCGTGATGGCCTTCGCCGGGCTGACGGACGGCACGTACGTGACCATCGTCACCTGCGCCCCGGCGCCGGGCATCGCTCACATTCACAACCGCATGCCGGTGATCCTGGCGAACGACGCCGAGGCCGCCTGGATCGACCCCGACCGCCCCTTCCCCACGGTCGCCCCGCTGCTGACGCCCTTCGCCGGCGCCCTGGAGGCCCTGGAGGACACCCCGCCCCCGCCGGCCCAGGGGAGTTTGTTCTAGTTGGCAATGTCAAAAAAGCGATTTCAAAGAAATGAAATCGAAAAACAAAAAAAACGATACGGAATCAAAGACACAAATTGCCATAGCTAATAAAAATATTTTTACATTTAAGCGAAGTTCATGCGACGTCATGGACCATTTAAGCGGAATTCCTTTCCTGCGCTGCAAGCCACGCAGAGGCGCGCCCAAGACGATTCGCCCGACAAAGCCAACACCGCTCAAAACAAGAAGGGCCGCCACAAAGGCCCATGCCATGTGTAGTTTCCACACCACTATCGGACTGAACACCACCATGGGCACCACAACAGCCCCAGCAAACACCACATACAACCAAGCTTTCTGTCGCTGGAAAAGCCGCCGCTCGACTGCCGCATTCGGTACCACGACATACGTCGGTCGCCACGGCGGGCTCGGAATCGACATCACCCGCTCGCCACTTGGAATGTCCCGAAACGACAAAGCCGCCAAGTCGTCGATCAAGCCCAAGGCGCCCTCTCCATCATGTTGGTGATGCCGGCCCCCTGGACGCCCACGAGGACACCCCGCCCACGCCGGCCCAAGGAAGTCTGTTCTAGGCTTCGTCCCCGTCCTGCCGCCGAAAATTGACGATCAGCCCCCACAGGGCGAAGGCGGTACAGGCGCCCATCAACACGACGAAGGCCCAGGCTTCCCAGCTTTCGGGCCCGGTGGCCACGAACCACAGGCCAAGGGCCAGCATCAGGGCGGTGGGAATCAGCAGGATGATGAAGAACGCCTTGCCGATGCGCCGGACGTTGGCCGTGGGCGAATTCTTGACGGCAAATGTGCGATCAAGGCGTTCCAGGCCCGACAGCACCCGGCGGAACACCAAATGGTGAACCAGGTAGAAGGCTCCCATGAAGATCACAAGAATCAGGGGCAGAACCCACAGCAGGGAAGTCCACCCCGATCGCGTGAACTGGTTTGCCACCACGATGGCCACCAGGGCACCAGCCAGCATCAAGCGCATCATCATGCGCTGCTTGGCGAACAGCACCGCTTCCGTCTCTGCGTCGGGGATCACGTAGGGGTTCTTCCGGCCGCCGAAGGGAAAGAACAGCCGCTTGCCGTCCGGCCCGTCGCGAAAGCTCTTTTCCGTGTAGGGGGTGGTCAGGCCCATGACGTGCCCTCCCCAGAATCAACCCCGGATTAGAACCACCCCCGGCGCCCGACCACGTAGGTCTGGGTGAATTCCTCGTCCGAGCGGATCAGATAGATGACGAATTCGATGAAGGCGATGATGCCGATGATCATCGACGGGATGCCCAGGGCGATGAACCCCAGCAGGAACACCGCCAGCATGATGAGGCCCTGCTTCTTGTAGCCCAGGTAGAACTTGTGGGCCCCGAAGCTGCCCAGGAAGAAGGCGAACAGCGCCGCCGGCACGCGCTTCGAGCCGCCGGTGGCCGTCACGTCGGCGAACACCTCGGTCGCCGCGTCGCCGGCCGGGGTGAAATCCACCCGCAGGCCTGTCGAAGGCGCGGATTCGGCCCGCCAGTCCGCCTTGGTGAAGGTGTAGCGGTTGCCGTCGTCGCCGGAAATCAGGCCCGTCCCCTGTTCCAGTTCAACCTGTAGAATGGCGCCCTTCATGGCATCCCCCTCGTGACAATCAAAAGAACCCCCGCGCGAACGTCGCCGTTCGCGGCGCCATCATTGGATGCTCTGGAAAAGTTGTCAACGCACAGTGGCGGAACAATCCGCCCTCAGGCCGGCAGGGCGTAGCCGGCGATGGCGAAGAAGAAGCACAGGCTGCCGGCCACCACGAAGGCGTGCCAGACCGCCCCGTTGAACGGCAGGCGCCGCCACAGGTAGAAGCCGACGCCGGCCGTGTAGGTCAAACCGCCGGCCACCAGCAGGGCCGTGCCCGTGGGCCCCAGCCCGGCCGACACCTGGCCCGACCAGCCCACCACCAGCCACCCCAGCACCAGGTAGAGCAGGATCCGCAGCTTCAGCAGGCGGCGCCGGC
>JAGREA010000481.1 GCA_020446745.1 Rhodobacterales bacterium
CCACGGCGGCGGCCAGGCCGCGCACCCGCAGGGCCAGCAGCCCCATCACCCCCAGGCCCAGAAGGGGGCGGCGCCCCAGGACGGGAAGCCGGTACGGTGTCTTGGCCATGGTGGGGTTCCTGGGTGGGATTCTGGGTGGGGCGTCAGGCGGAGGAGGCTTCGGCCGTGGGGGGTGCCGGCGGGTCCACGAAGACCCGGCCGCCGGGCTTCAGGCCGGTGACGTAGTCGATGTAGCGGCGCCGCTGGATGTCCTCGCCATAAAGGGCGCGGCCGGCGCCCAGGGCGGCCTTGCTGGCCACCGCATAGCGGTTGGGGTCATCCCACAGGGCGCACACGGCGTCGAACCAGGGGCGGGCCTCGTCGGGGCTGACCAGGCCGGTGGCGGTTTCCGTCAGCCAGGCGGGCAGGGGCAGGACCTGGCCGCCGCCGCCCACGGTGTCGGGCAGGGCGCCGCGGTTGCTCACCAGGGGCGGCACGCCGTTGATCAGGGCCTCGGCGGCGACCCGGCCGAAGGGTTCGTGGAACACCGACGGCACCAGCAGCACTTTGGTCAGTTCGAAGATGTCGGCCGGTCGCCGGGCCGGCGGGCTGGCCATGATCTGCGGATACTTGGTGAAGTCCACCCCCTGGATGCTGTTCAGCAGGGTGGCGTCGCCGGCCGACTGGACCACCAGGATGGGGATGTCGGGCCGGGTTTCGCCCAGCATCAGGGCCAGGCGGGCGAACAGGCCGGCGCCCTTGTGGATCGTCGGGTTGATGAAGGTCAGGAAGTGGCGCCGGTCGGGCGGCGACAGCACCTCGTCCCAATGGATGGGGCTGGTCAGGGGGGTGCTGACCAGGCCGATGCGGTTGAAGTAGTGGCGGCTGAGGAACGGGCTGCAGGTGAACACGTGGTCCACGTCCTGGTACAGGCGGTCGTCCTCGTAGCCGAAGTTGGCCAGCCGGAACACGGTAGTGATGCCCCGGGCCCGGGCCCGGCGCATGATTTCCTGGCACACGGGGTGGGCGCCCTGGGTCATCACCAGGTCGGGCCGGAAGGTGGCGCAGGCCTGGTCGAACTCGAACACGAACTGCTCGTATTCCAGGCGATTGGGCTGCTGGGGATCGTTGTATCGGGTCAGCAGGGTGGCCACGTCGACGCCGTTCAGGCGGAAGTCCACCACCTTGCGTCCGCGGGCCTGGCCGCCGCGGCCCTTGACCCACTTGACGAAGGCGTCCTGGGGTGGCCGTTGGCGCAGGGGCACGCCCAGGGAACGCAGGTGTTGGTCGATGGGTTCGGGTTCGCGCCCGTCGAACCGGGCGGAGGCCAGGACACGGCTTTCATGGCCTGCCTCGGACAGCCACTCCATCAGCGTTTTCAGGCACTTTTGTGCCCCGCTGGTGTGGTCCGTATAGACGTTATGGATGGCCAGGAGTATGCGCACGGGATGAGTGTGCATGAAAAGGCGACGCCGGCCAAGGCCGGCGTCGCGGGAAGACCGGGATCAGGCCTTGTTCTGGCGCCGCCGCAGGGCGGCCAGGCCAATCAGGCCGACACCGAACAGGGCCAGGGTGGCCGGGGCCGGGATCGGCGCGCGGTTGTTGGGCACGCCCACGGCCAGGGGGGTCGGCGGGTCGCCGATGGTCGGCGGTTCGCTGTACCAGCTGGCCATGTAGGGGGCGTTGGTCGGGCCGGCTTCGGCCAGGAAGGTGAAGCCGTCCAGGGAATCGCCTTCCTGGATGCTGGCGAAGCTGAAGTCGCCGAACAGGTCGTCGCAGCCGAAGCCCGAATCGCCCTCGGTCGTCACGGAAACCGGGCCCGCGGGCTGGTTGAACTGGTTGGAGCAGGCGAACCAGTGCAGGATGTAGGACGGCGTCTCGTACTGGTCGGGGTTGCTGCCGTAGACGGAGTTGTCGTCCTGCCAGACGGGATCCTGTTCCTTGGTCCAGGTCCAGGAGTAGTTGCCGTACTCACCGCCGGCGTTGTTGTAGTACAGGCTCTGCTGGCCCGTACCGGCGCCGTCCCAGGCACCTTCGGCCGACAGCACCTCGCCCGTCACGCTGATGATCTCGTAGTCCCAGCCCATGGGGCTTTGGATGTCGGAGATGCCGTCCAGCGAGAACAGGGGCAGTTCCCAGTCGACGATCACCAGTTCGCCGAAACCGCCCGAGCAGTTGCGGCTGCCGGAATTGAAGGAGCAGAAGGTGTCGTTGAACACCTCGAAATTGTAACGCTTCAGGCTGCCCTCGTCGGTGACCGTGCCTTCCACGTGGGACGCCTTCGGATCGAAAAACTCGCCGGCCTGGGCCGTGTCGGCCGTGGCGGCGAGACCCAGCGGCACCAAGGCACCGGCAAGGGCCGCCGTCTTGACGAGCGACTTCAGGCGCTCGATATCGACGGCCTTCTGAGTGGATGTCATGTGTCTCTCCATCTTCCTACTGTCCCCGAACCGCCCCTTGGATCGCTGGGCAGGATCGCAAAACGGGATTCGGTTGCATGGAAAGCAAGACTTGTGCCGAAAAGGAATATCCTTTTCGTTTCAATGAGTTCATACGATTTGCGGCAGACCTGTTACGCCCGGATGTCAAGATTTCCGACGCCCGAGGCCGCGGCGGCCCCCCCACCGTGGGTTGGGAGGGGGCCTAGTCGCCGGCGTCGTGGCCGTGTTCTTCCACGAACACGTTGGCGTACAGGTTGTTGACCCACTGCTGGCCCTGCTGGGTGACCTTCAGGTACCGCAGCGCCGGGCCGATCAGCGGGCGCACCACGGTCCAGAAGAACCGGGGGTAGGCGTCGCGCAGGTCGGCCGGGCTTTCATAGCCCAGGGCCTGGGCGGCGCCGGTTTCGCGGAATTCGGTGTACAGGGCGGCGGTCTTGCGCAGGTAGCCCAGGTCGGCCATCTGGCCGATCAGGTCGGCGGCCCGCAGCAGGCCGGGATAGGCGCCGTGGTCGTTGTAGGTGTCGCCCTCGGGCACCGGGAATCGGGTGTATTCGATGTTGGCCTCGATGACCGCGCAGTCCACGGCCGGCACCTTGGAGAACCGCTGGCGGGCGAACAGCTTGGACCGGTTGATGTGGTAGGGGGTCATGGCGGCGTCGGTGCTGCCGCGCGGCACCGGGGCCCGGTTGCCGTCGAAATCGGTGACGTAGGCGCCGTCGGGCCGGTCGCGGGCGTCGTCGCCGGCACAGATGCCGCGCACATAGCCGATGTCGTGGCACAGCAGCGACACCACGAAGTGCAGCCAGTCGCTGGGCGACACGCCGCCCTCGCTCAGGTGCTTGCCCTTCAGGATCTCCTGCCCCACGTCGGTCACCAGGATGGTGTGGTGCACGTCGTGATAGGGGGCGTCGGAATTGGAGATGTTCTCCAGCGCCATGCGGCCGGTGAAGCCGATGATGCCCTTGTAGTCGGGCTCCAGCATCCCGTAGATGGTGGTGTAGTTGTCCTTCAGCCGCTCGACGTAATGGTCGATGACTAGCTGGGTGGGGTTGAACATGGTCGCCTCGCCATTCCGTCTGCCGCTATAACGATGGTCCAGGCGGCCTGACATGACAACCCTTCCGGGCCGTGGCGGGAAAAACGGGGAGGCGGAGACCGGTGTCGGACACAAGCGAGGAACCGGCCATGGGCGCCCGGGCGCGGGCGCCGCTGTCGTCCGGGCTGCTGGGCGCGCTGGTGCTGCTGGCGGTCGCGGTGGTGGTGACACTGGATCCGCCGGTCATCGCCACCCTGCGCGATACGGTGTTCGACCAGTACCAGCGCCTGGCGCCGCGCGTGCCCGGCGCCGCGCCCGTGCGAATCGTCGACGTGGACGAGGAAAGCCTGCGCCGCCTGGGCCAGTGGCCCTGGCCCCGCAACCGCATGGCCGACCTGGTGCGTCGCCTGCGGTCCTACGGCGCGGCGGTGGTGGTGTTCGACATGGTGTTCGCCGAGCCCGACCGCACGGCGCCCCGCCGGGTGCTGGCCCCCCACGCCAACCGGCCCGGGATGACGGCCCTGCTGGAGTCCATGGACGACCCCGACGAAAGGTTCGCCGGGGCCATCGGCAACGCCAACGTGGTGACCGCCTTCGCCCTGTCGGAAACGGCGACCCAGGGCGAACCGCCCCGGGTGATCGCCCGCTTCGCCGTGGCCGGGGCCGACCCCCTGCCGATCCTGCACCCCCATCCCGGCGCCGTGACCAACCTGCCGGCCCTGGAGGCGGTGGCCTCGGGCAACGGCGCCATCAACTACCTGCCGGTGCGCGACGGGGTGCTCCGCTCCGTCCCCCTGGTGCTGCGTTATGGCGACCGGCTGGTCCCGAGCCTGGCCGCCGAGGCCCTGCGGGTGGCCCAGGGCGGCCGCAACGTGGTGGTGCGGATGGTGGAGAACGGCAGCGCCATTGCCGGCCTGCGCATTGTCGATCTGCCCCTGGCCACGGGCCCCAAGGGTGACCTGCGGCTGCACATGGCGCCCTATGACCGGGCCCGCTACGAGCCGGCCTGGAAGGTGCTGGACGGATCTTCGGACCCGGCGCGGCTGGCCGGCCACGTGGTGTTCGTCGGCACCTCGGCCAAGGGGCTGCAGGACATCCGCTTCGGACCCCTGGGCCAGGTGCCGGGGGTGGAACTGCATGCCCAGACGGTCGAGCAGGCCATCGACGGCACCTACCTGACCCGGCCCGACTGGGCCCCGGGGGCGGAAATCCTGCTGCTGCTGTTCCTGGGCGGACTGCTGATCCTGGCCGTCATCTGGCTGGGGGCCATATGGTCGGCGGCCATCGGCATGCTGGTGGCCGGCGCCGCCGTTGCGGCGTCGTGGGTGACCTATCGCCAGTCGGGCATGCTGGTGGATTCGGTGCTGCCGGTGATGGCCGCGGTGATGGTGTTCATCGCCACCTCGGTGCCCCGGCAGCTGGCCCTGGAGCGCGACCGGGCGCGCATCCGCGGGGTGTTCGCCTCCTACGTCTCGCCCAATCTGGTGCGCCACCTGCTGCGCGATCCCAAGGCCCTGAACCTGGGCGGCGAGCGGCGCACCTGCAGCTTCGTCATGACCGACCTGGCGGGCTTCACCTCGTTCATGGAGGAACAGACGCCCGAAGCCGTGGTCAGCCTGTTGAACGCCTACATCGACGGCATGGTGCGCATCGCCTTCGACCACGGCGGCACCATCGACCGCATCGTCGGCGACGCCGTGGCGGTGATGTTCTCGGCCCCCGTGGAACAGCCCGACCACGCCACCCGGGCCGTGGCCTGCGCCCGCGACATGGATGCCTTCACCCGCGCCTTCGCCGCCGAGCGGGCGGCCGAGGGCCTGGCCTTCGGCACCACGCGCATCGGTGTCCATTCGGGGACCGTGCTGGTGGGCAACGTGGGCGGCGGGGCGCTGCACGACTACCGGGCCCTGGGCGACCCGGTGAACACCACCGCGCGCCTGGAAAGCGCCAACCGGCACCTGGGCACCCGCATCTGCGTGAGTGGCGAGACCGTGGCCCGCTGCCCGGATTTCCACGGCCGGCCCATCGGCTCGCTGCTGCTGCGCGGCAAGGCGGAGGCCATCGACACCTTCGAGCCCGTGGCGCCGGACCACGACCCGATGGCCTACCGCGCCGCCTTCGACCTGATGGCGGCCCGCGACCCGGCGGCCCTGGCGGCCTTCCAGGCCCTGGCCGAGGCCGATCCGGGGGACCGCCTGGTGGCCATGCACCTGGCGCGCCTGCGCCAGGGCGAGCGGGGCGTCACCCTGGACCTGGTGTAGGCGAGCGCTTTCAGGCTAGCGGACGATGATCTCGACCCGCCGGTTGCGCGGTTCGTGCACCCCGTCGGCGGTGTGGATCAGCGGGTTGTACTCGCCGTGGGATTCCACGTCGATCATGTCGCGGGGCAGGCCCTGGGTGACCAGCAGGTTGGCCACCACGCCGGCCCGTTCCTCGGCCAGCTTGGCATTGTAGTCGGCATCGCCGGCCCGGTCCGTATGGCCGGTCACGCTCACGTCGGGGGCCTGGCGGCGCCGGATGGCCTGGATCACCTCGGGGATCTTCTCCCGCGATTCATCGCGCAGTTCCGACGTGTCGGTCTTGAAGTACAGGATGAAGCGCACCGGCGGTTCGGGCTCGGCGTCCAGGGCGGCGCCGAACACCTGGCGCAGCTCGGCCGGCGGCACCGTGAAGACGTCCGTACCGCCCGATCCCACGCCGGTGCCGGTGCCGGCCTGGTCCACGGTGCGCTGGCCGGCCTGGTCGGACACCGTGACGGCGCCGGCCGAGCCGTCCTCTTCCTGCAGCAGCACCACATAGGTGTTGGGCCGGGCGCAGCCGACCACCAGCAGGCACAGCAGGGCGGGCAGCAGGCGGCGGACCATGGCCGTCATCCCCCCACCTTGACGACGAACCGGGTGCCGCGCACGCCGATGGTGCCGCTGGGCGTGATCACCGACACCTTCTGCGGCGCCAGCTTGGAAATCACGCCGCTGAAGAACTGCATGGTGCCCCGCGACATCTTGGTGACGAAGGCCATCTTGTTGCTACGCGGCACGAAGACGAATTCCTGCACGGCGATTTCCGTGTCGGGGCCGATGCTGATGCGGCCGCTGTCCTTGAAGGTGACGCCCAGGGACCCGTCGGCCCCCGTGCGCAGCACGTCGCTTTCCTGCACCGCCGCGCCCACGGTGGCGGGGATGACCGAATCACCCCGCTGGATGGAGGCTTCGCCGGACACCGACTTGATGTGCCCGGCGGGCGAGGCATCCGACTGCGCCCCGGCGGGGGCGGCCATCAGGACACCGCAGATCATCGCCAGCGCGGCGACCAGGCGTTGGGCAGGGGACACGGGACTTCTCCCTGGATTGTGGGTCCGGATGGTGGAACCGTGTCCGATGTTAGGTAGGGTGGTCCCGGCGCGTCAATGGCGAGACGCGGAAAAGGCGGAATGGCGTCCATCGGGGGGCGGAGGCCCCGATGACCCGAACCACGCCCCGGTGGGATGGAGGGGCTTTCGGACGGGACGGGCCCGGGCCATCGGTTGATTGGAAGTATTCTAGAAAACTGATAATCTGTGAAATCAATTATATTTGTCTAAGAAAGTGATGTAATCGATTAATGGCAGAGGCCCGGTGGATGTCCGCAGGGCAGGGCGGGCCCCGCCGACGCATGCGCATCCGTCATTCCTGCCATTCGTGCACGAACAAAGAATGCGCCGCAGTTTCAATGTATGCTGGTCCGCTTGCGTGGGGAGAACGGTCATGACGGAACGGCCATGAGCGGGGCACCGGGGGGCGGGTCCCCGCCGGATCATCCGCCGTCGGCGGCTTCGGATGCGGAGTCGCAGGAGGCGGCGCGGGCCGCCGGCAACCTGCGCGGCGCCTTCTGGATGATCCTGTCGGCCATCCTGTTCGTCACCATGATGTCCCTGATCAAGCACCTGGGGACCGATTTCCACAGCATCCAGATCGTCCTGTTCCGGGCCATGGTGGGCACGGCCATCCTGGTGCCGCTGCTGCTGCGCCAGGGCGGGCGGCCGTTCCGCACGCCGCGCTGGCGCCTGCACCTGCTGCGCGCCGTGATGGCCGCCGGGGCCATCCACATGGGCTTCTATGCCCTGACCCACATCCCCCTGGCCGACGCCACGGCCATCAGCTTCACCCGCGGCCTGTTCATGACCCCCCTGGCCATCCTGTTCCTGGGCGAAAAGGTGGGGCCGCACCGCTGGATCGCCCTGGTGGTGGGCCTGGGCGGCGCGCTGCTGATCCTGCGGCCCGGCGCCCACGGGGCCGAGGGCGTGCACCCGGCGGCCCTGGCGGCCCTGGCCGGGGCGGTGCTGGTGGCCTGCCTGTCGATCACCGTGCGCAAGCTGAAGACCACGGAAAGCAACGCCTCGATCATGGTCTGGCCCATGCTCATGGTGCTGGTGGTGACCATCATCCCGGCCGCCGGCCTGTGGGTGTCCCCCACGCCGGCCCAGTGGTTCCTGCTGATCCTGTCGGGCGTGGTGGGCACCATGGCCCAGTGGTGCATCGTCCAGGCGTTCCGCCACGGCGAGGCCTCGGCCCTGGCGCCGGTGGACTATGTGCGCCTGCTGCTGGCCACGGCCGTGGGGGCGTTCATCTTCGGCGAGTTCCCCGACGGGGTGACCATCGTTGGCGGCCTGATCATCGTCGGGTCCACCTTCTACACGCTGCGCCGGGAAATCGGCAAACGCCGCCCGGTGCCGGTTGACACGGCCCCCTGAGGGGTCCACATCGGGGTAACCTGAATCCCGGAGCGGCGGTAGGAATCGGAGGTTGAGCATGAGTTGGCAAGGCAAGATCCTGCGCGTTGATTTGACCCACCGCCGCTGCACCGCCGAACCCCTGAACATGGACTGGGCGGCCCGCTACCTGGGCCAGCGCGGCCTGGCCAGCAAGTACCTGGCCGAGGAGATCGACCCCCGGGTGGACCCCCTGGCCCCGGGCAACAAGCTGATCTTCGCCACCGGCCCACTGACCGGCACCATGTCGGCCACCGGCGGGCGCTGGTCGGCGGTGACCAAGGGGGCGCTGACCAACGCCATCGCGTGTTCCAACTCGGGCGGCCAGTTCGGCGCCGAGCTGAAGTTCGCCGGCTGGGACTTCGTCATCGTCGAGGGTCGGGCCGAGGCGCCCGTGTACCTGTGGCTGGAGGACGACAAGGCCGAGCTGCTGGACGCCGAGGGCTTCATCTGGGGCCGGTCCGTGTGGGACACGGAACGGCTGATCCGCGAACGCCACCGGGACCCGCTGATCCGCATCGCCTCCATCGGCCGGGCCGGCGAGATCGGCGTGCGCTATGCCTGCATCGTCAACGACCTGGACCGGGCCGCCGGCCGGTCGGGCGTGGGCGCGGTGATGGGCTCGAAGAACCTGAAGGCCGTGGCGGTGCGCGGCACCACGGGGGTGAAAGCCCACGATCCGGCCGGCTTCCTGGCCGCCGTGGCCGCCACCCGCGGCAAGCTGGACCCCAGCCCCACCCGCCGCCGCCTGGCCGCCAACGGCACCATGCCCATGATGGACGTGACCAACGCCTATGGCAGCCTGCCCACCCGCAACTGCCAGGACGTGCAGTTCGAACACACCGACCAGGTGAACGCGGCGCGCATGCGCAAGCCGCGCGAAACCGACGGCAAGGCCAACCTGGTGCGCAACAAGGCCTGCTTCGGCTGCACCATCGGCTGCGGCCGGGTGGCGCGCATGGACCCCACCCATTTCGCCGTGGCGGGCCGGGGGCGGGAACGCTACCGCAAGGCCGGCGGCGGCCTGGAATACGAAAGCGGCTTCGCCCTGGCCGCCATGGTGGGGGTGGACGACATCGAGGCCGCCACCTTCGCCAACTTCGTGTGCAACGAGCACGGCATGGACCCGATCTCGTTCGGCGGCACCCTGTCGGCGGCCATGGAGCTGTTCGAGGCCGGGCTGATCACCCCCGAGCAGACCGATGGGCTGGACCTGCGCTTCGGTTCGGCCGAGGCCCTGGTGAAGACCGTGGAACTGGCCGCCACCGGCGAGGGCATCGGCGCCGACCTGGGCCTGGGCTCCAAGCGCCTGGGCGAGAAGTACGGCCGGCCCGACGTGTCCATGTCGGTGAAGGGCCAGGAGTTCCCGGGCTATGACCCCCGCGCCATGCAGGGCATGGGCCTGGCCTATGCCACCTCCAACCGGGGGGCCTGCCACCTGCGGGCCTCGCCCTACACGGCCGATTTCGCCAGCGTCGATACCGACGGCCGGGCCCAGGTGGTGAAGGAAACACAGGATGAAAACGCGGCCATCGATTCCACGGGCCTGTGCGCCTTCACCCACGGCCCGTGGGACATCGCCGATTACGCCCTGCAGGTGGATGCCGCCTGCGGCGGCGGGTGGGACGCGGCGCGCCTGGTGGCCACCGGCGAGCGCATCCACAACCTGGAACGGCGCTTCAACCTGGCCGCCGGCCTGACCCGGGCCGACGACACCCTGCCCGACCGGATCCTCAAGGTGGCCGCCAAGTCCGGCGCCGGCAAGGGCCGGGTCAACGACCTGCACGTCATGCTGCCCGAGTACTACCGCCTGCGGGGCTGGGACGAGAACGGCGTGCCCACCAACGAGACCATCCAGCGGCTGGACCTGTAGGCCGTGCGGGTCCGCGTCCGGCTGATCGCCCTTGATCCGCACGGCGCGGCGCCCGATGGATTGGGCGGCAGCCGCGACCTGGACCTGCCCGACGGCGCCACCCTGGCCGACGGCCTGCGGGCCCTGGGCCTGGAGGGCGCCGGGATGATGGTCATGGTCAACGACGGCCCGGTGCCGCCCGAGAGCCGCGCCGACCACGGCCTGGCCGATGGCGACGGGATCACCGTGTTCCCGCCCATCCAGGGGGGTTGAGGCCCGCTGGCCCCCATCCGACACGCCCGCATCCCAACCTTGGCGATGGCCCGAGGGGTAAGTCCGGACCGCGCCCCGGGCGTGCCGGGCCCATGGTTGTTGCGTGGCAAGGGAAGGGCGCGGAAGAATCGGAATGCCGGACCGCATATCGATAATACATAATAAACACTGATTTTAGCGCCCAAACGCTGCAACCCTTTGTGTTGATTTACGAAAACACGAACCCGCAACGGTGATTTTACACCTGTTTCGTGGGTATTGACCGAAGTTTAGTCCTCATGCATGCTGTTCGCCGCATGGTTCCGTTGGAACCCCGGGGGTTGTTTGTCCAAGTGCGACTTCCGGGACACAAGAGAGGGTGCCCACAACCCCGCACCACGGAACCGGGCAGGGCGGACAATACCCACACCACCGCACCGAGGAGAGAGGCGCGAGGGGAGGGGTATCGTCTTTTCATCAAGAACAACCTCAACCCTCGAACCGGGGAGGAAAACGGAAATGGTAAGGAAGTCACGCCTACATCTTGCGTTGGGCCTGGCCGCGGGCATCGCGGTGATGGCTCTGGCGCCGCCGGCCCAGGCCGACGGCATGCCCGATGTGAAGATCCTCGTCAGCAACTGCTTCAACTGCCACGGCACCGACGGCATCAGCGCCGGCGTCATCGACAGCCTGGATGAGCTGTCGGCCAAGCGCATGGCCAAGGCGTTGAAGGAGTTCAAGTCGGGCGACAAGGCCTCGACCATCATGGGCCGCATCGCCAAGGGCTATTCTGACGCCGAGATCGACGCGATCGCCGGCTACCTGGCCGCAGTCAACGGCAATTAGGGGGAGACGGCATCATGTTTGAACAATCCAGACGCAACTTCCTGGCCACCGCGGGCGCGGTGTCCGCGCTGTCCCTGGCCGGCTGCGCCGGCACGGCCGGCGGCTCGCGCGTGGTTGTCGTGGGCGGCGGCTTCGGCGGCGCCACGGCGGCCAAGTACGTGAAATGGTTCGATCCCAGCGTCGACGTGACCCTGATCGAGCCCAAGGCGGCCTACACCACGTGTCCGTTCTCCAACGCCTTCCTGGGCGGCGTGGTGAAGTTCGAAACCATCACCCACACCTATGCCGGCCTGGCCAAGCACGGGGTGACGGTGATGCAGGACATGGTCACCAACGTGGACCCGGCCAAGAAGATGGTGATGACGGCCGGCGGCAAGTCCGTGCCCTATGACAAGCTGATCATGTCGCCGGGCATCGACTTCCGCTTCGACACCATCGAGGGCTATGACGCCGCGGCGGCCGAGATCGTGCCCCATGCCTGGAAGGCCGGGCCCCAGACCCAGATGCTGAGGAAGCAGCTTGAGGCCATGGACGACGGTGGCCTGGTGATCATCGCCCCGCCGCCCAACCCGTTCCGCTGCCCGCCGGGCCCCTACGAGCGGGCCTGCATGATCGCCCACTACCTGAAGGCCAACAAGCCCAAGTCCAAGGTGCTGATCCTGGACGCCAAGGACAAGTTCTCCAAGCAGGGCCTGTTCGAGGAAGGCTGGAACCTTTACTACAAGGGGCTGATCGAGTGGGTGCCGGCGGCCAAGGACGGCACGGTGAAGGGCGTCAACGCCCAGACCCGCACCGCCATCACCGAGTTCGAGGAGCACAAGGCCGACGTGCTGAACGTCATCCCGGCCCAGCGGGCGAACCTGATTGCCGCCAAGGTGGGCCTGACGGACAAGAGCGGCTGGTGCCCGGTGCACCTGAACACCTTCGAGTCCAAGCTGATCCCCGACGTGCATGTGATCGGCGACGCGGCCATTGCCTCGGGCATGCCCAAGTCGGGCAACGCGGCCAACACCCAGGCCAAGGTGTGCGCCAAGGTGGTGGTGGACATCCTGGCCGGCAAGCAGCCGGGCATCCCCAAGACCACCAACACCTGCTACAGCCTGATCACCCCCGACCACGGCATCTCGGTCACCGCCGTGTACGAGCTGGGCGAGAAGTCCTATGGCGGCGTGAAGGGCTCGGGCGGCCTGACGCCCAAGGACGCGGGCCGCGAGTTCTGGAAACAGGAATCGCGCAACGCCCGCGGCTGGTACGCCAACATCTCGGAAGACATCTGGGGCTGATCCCGGATCCGCTTGCGAACGGAAAAGGGGGGCTTCGGCCCCCCTTTTTTCTTGGGCCGGCCCCGGTGGCGGCCGTCTGGCATCGGTCCCTGGGCATGAAGCATGGTCGCTGGCGCTTGGTTGGTGATGGGTCGCCATGGTATGCGTCGGGGCCCGGGTTCGAGGGCCCGGGCACGCCTTCAGGGAGCGACATGTGAATCTGCTGTTTGTCTGTTCCGAGAACCGCCTGCGCAGCCCCACGGCCGAAGCTGTGTTCTCGGCCTATGACGGGATCGACGCCATCGGCGCCGGCACCAACAAGGATGCCGACACGCCCCTGAGCGGCGACCTGGTGGATTGGGCCGACATGGTGTTCGTGATGGAGCGGTCCCACCGCAGCAAGGTGGTGAAGGCCCATGGGGCCCTGCTGAAATCCAAGCGGGTGGTCTGTCTGAACATCCCCGACAACTACGCCTTCATGCAGCCGGAACTGGTCCGGCTGCTGGAGGCGCGCGTGGCGCGGCACCTGCGCCTGTAGGCGGGTGCCGCGCCAGGACGGGGCGTCAGTACTTGCCCAGGTCGATGCGGCCCTGGGCCAGCAGTTTCGAGGCCTCGCCGTCGGACTTGGCCTTGTACACGGCCTTCACGTCGGCGAAGTACATGTTGCCGTTGCCGCCCGAGCATGGCGGCAGATAGCCTTCCGACGCCCAGCCGCCCGTGGCCCGGTTCTTGGCTTCCAGGAACACGCCCGCCGGCATGGCCTTGGTGCCCCCGGGCACGGCCCGCAGGGTGGCCTGGCCGCCGCCGGTGATCCAGAAGCCGATCTTGCCGTGGCCGCCGTCATAGCTGAGCGGCTGGTAGGTGGCGTCGTTGAGCTCGACGATGATGGCGTTGGCGCCGGCGGGGATGCCGCTGACGGTCAGGGCCGGGGTGGCGCCGTTGCCGCCGAATTTCTTGCAGTGCTGGCCGGCGGGGACCATGGCCCCGTTCCAGGCGGCGTCGGCGAAGGTCACGGTCAGTTTCGGCAGGGGGTCGGACACGGGCTGGTATCCGCCCGTGGTCTGGCAGGCGGTCAGCAGGGCCGCCGCCGCGGCAAGACTCAGCAACTTGTACATGGGGGTCTCCCGTTTGACCTTTACGGCCGGTCGCGGTCGCCGGCCTTCCACAACCATTATACGCCCTTTTTGGCCGGCGGGGGGGCGGCGCCCGCCAATCCGCCAACAAACCGCCAAGAAACGGTAAGACACCGCGCCTAGGGTGTGGCGGTTCAAGGTGCATTCCAGGAGCGTTTCCCCATGCTCAGACGAACGGTTCTCGCCGCCGCCCTTGCGGCTGTTGTCCTGCCGGCGCCGGCCCAAGCCGAGCCCTTCACCTTCGTCGCCCTGGGCGACATGCCCTATGGCCTGCCGAAGAACGTGTTCCCGCCCTTCGAGGTGCTGATCGACACGGTGAACGCCCTGAAGCCCGCCTTCGTGGTCCACATCGGCGACACCAAGTCCGGCTCCACGCCCTGCGACAACGCCATGCTGGACGCCCAGCTGGGCTACCTGAACCGGTTCGATCCGGCCGCCGTCTACTCCCTGGGCGACAACGAGTGGACGGACTGCTACCGCAAGAAGGCCGGCCAGTTCGATCCCCTGGAGCGCCTGGACTACATCCGCCGCACCTACTTCGCCGATCCGTCCACCAGCTTCGGCGTCCACCCCCTGGCCGTGGAAAGCCAGGCCGTGGTGGGGGCGCCCGAGCACCGGACCTATGTGGAGAACACCCGGTTCACGAAGGACGGGGTGATGTTCGTGCAGGCCCACGTGGTGGGCTCCAACAACAACCTGGAAAACCGCAACATGGCGGCGGTGGCCGAATACTTCGCCCGCGACGCCGCCAACGTGGCCTGGCTGAACGGCGCGTTCGACAAGGCCGAGGCCGAGGGCGCCAAGGCCCTGGCCGTGGCCATCCAGGCGGACATGTTCGAATTCGGCTTCGGCGTGCCCGGCAATGCGGAAGCCTTCGTGCGCCATTCGGGCTTCAAGAACTTCGGCGACACCCTGGTCAAGCGGGCCAAGGCCTTCGACAGGCCGGTGCTGCTGATCTATGGCGACAGCCATCAGTTCCGCGTCTGGCGCCCGTTCCCCAAGGGGGCGCCGAAGATCATGGCGCTGGAGGTGTTCGGCGCCCAGGACATGCACGCGGTCCTGGTTTCCGTGGACCCCGACGACCTGGCGGTGTTCGGCTTCAAGCCCGTCATCAACCCGGCCCGGCCGTTCAACTGATTGGCCGCCGGCTGCCCATTCAGGGGACCCTCGACCCGAAAAAGGCCCGCTTCCCAAAGGGCGCGGGCGGGCGGGGGTCCCTTGAAACCAGGGAACAAGGCTTAACCGCGGAGGTCGCGGAGGGAAC
>JAGREA010000482.1 GCA_020446745.1 Rhodobacterales bacterium
AGGCCGGGGCCAGCTGGCGCAGGTCCACCCCGTCGGCCAGGACCTGCCCGCGGCTGGGTTCCATCAGCCCCACCAGCAGGCGGGCCAGGGTGGTCTTGCCGCTGCCGTTGCCGCCGGTCACCACCAGGCTTTCCCCCGGGGCCAGGGTCAGGGACAGGCCCTCGAACAGGGGGGTGCGGGCGCCGCGCCAGGCGAAAGCCAGGTCGCGCAGTTCCAGCCCGCCGCCATAGGCCGGCAGGGTGGTGCCGCCGGCCGGTTCCAGGGCCACGCGGGTCAGGGGTTCCAGGCTGGACAGCACCTCGCGGGCGCGGGCCAGGGGCATGGCCATGCGGGCCAGGCCGGAAAACGGCACCAGGGCCCGGCGGCTGAGGATGTTGGCGCCGATCATGGCGCCCACGGTCAGGTGCCCCGACACCACCAGCATGGCCCCCACGGCGATGGTGGCGATGGTCATCAGGTTGCCCGACGCCCCGGCCAGGGACTGCAGCCGCCCGTTGTTGGCGGTGACCCGGCGGCGCAGGCCGTCGGTGCGCAGGCGGTGCTGGCGCCAGGCCCGGCGCAGGAACGGCCCGGCATTGAAGGCGCGGATGGTGTCGCCCCCGTGGATGGCCGTGCCGCCCATCACCGCCTGCCCGGCGTTGGCCGCCGACAGGGCCTTGGTGGGCGCCTTCAGCAGGCGCAGGCCGACCAAGGCCATGATCAGGTTGGCGGCGATGAACACCAGCGCGATGCCGGCCAGCACGGGGCTGAGCAGGTACAGCGCGCCGACGAACAGCAGGGCGAAGGGCAGGTCCAGCAGCACCGTCAGGTTGGACGGCGCATAGGCCGTCTGCACCAGGTCGGGGCCCTGCATCAGGTCCTGGCGGCGCCGCGCCGACAGGCCCGACAGGGCCTGGGACCGCATGCGGGTCAGGGTGGCGAAGGCCCAGTTGGACAGCGCCGCGTCGGGCCCGGCGGACAGCGCCGCGGCCAGGCGCAGGCGCACCTCGCGGAAGCCGTATTCCAGGATCACGGCCAGCACCGCGCCGGCCGTGAGGGTGGCCAGGGTGGCATCCACCCCGTGGGCCAGATAGCGGTTCAGCACCTGGATGACGAACAACGGCGTGGCCAGGGCCAACAGGGTGACGAACACCGTGGCGACGACCAGTTCGGCCGTCAGCCCGGGCCGCGCGCCCAATCGCCTGAACAGTTCCGCCATGTGCCGTTCCCCGGTGTCCGAAGGGGCCAGCTTAGCGCGTTGGCGGTGTTCAGAGAATCCCCATCTCGTTCAGGTGGCGGCGCGAGGTGGCGCCGTCCACGTGGCGGAAGGCCGTGAAGCCCGTCGCCCGGGCGGCTTCCACGTTGGCCGGGTTGTCGTCCAGGAACACCAGATCAGCCGGCGCCCGGCCGCTGCGGCGGACCATCACCTGGAAGATGCGGGGGTCGGGCTTGACCAGCCGCTCCTCGCCCGACACCACGATGTCGATGAAGGTGTCCAGGAACGGGAACCGGGGCCGGGCCCGGCGGAAGGTCTCGGCCGACCAGTTGGTCAGGGCGTAGAGCGGCACCCCGGCGGCGGCCAGGTCGTCCAGCAGGGCCACGGTGTCGTCGAAGGCGCCGCCCAGCATTTCCTCCCAGCGGTCGTAGTAGGCGCGGATCTGCGGTTCCCACTCGGGCCACTGGGCCACCAGGCCCGCCGTGGCCTCGGCCAGGGGGCGGCCGCCGTCCTGGCGCAGGTTCCAGTCGCCGGTGCAGATGGTGTCCAGGAACCAGGCCATGCGGGCCGGATCGCGGAACACCTTGCGGTACAGGTGGCGGGGGTCCCAGTCGATCAGCACGCCGCCCAGGTCAAACACCACGGCCGTGTCAGACATTCCTTCAGGCATCCCGCTTGGGCCAGGGGATGCGGCGCACCGTGATCCCCTCCTCGTTCAGGTCGCGGGCCTCCTTGTCGGTGGCGTCGCCGTAGATGTCGCGGCGCTCGGCCTCGCCGTAGTGGATGGCCCGGGCCTCCTCGGCGAAGCGGTCGCCCACGTGCTCGAAATTCTCCTCCACGTGCTTGCGCACGCGGCCCAGGGCCTCCATGACCTGGCGGGCGGCGTCTTGGGCCGGATCGACCGCCGACGGGGCGTCGTCGCCGGACCCGCCCTCGCGGGCCCCGGCCGGCGCCACGGCCTTGCGGGTCGACACGTGCGGCGCCATGGGCGCCTTGGTCACCTTGTCGTTGCCGCACACGGGGCAGGTCACCTGGCGTTTCCTGGCCTGGCGGTCGAAGGTGGCGCTGTCCTTGAACCAGGCCTCGAACTGGTGGTCCCTGGCGCAGCGGAGTTGGAAAAGGATCATGCCCTGCCTGTCCATTGTCGCGGGCCGCGCGGCCCATCCGATGACGGTGTGGTGGCGCGGCGGGCGGGATGTATTGTAGGAACAGGCGTCCGTCAAGCCCAGCAGGAAACCCGGAACCCCATGACCAGCCCTTCCGACAAGGTCGCGCGCCACCTGCGCATCACCGCGCCCTCGCCCTGGATGGCCCGCTTCGCCCCCCTGGTGCGGCCCGGCGGCACGGTGCTGGACCTGGCCTGCGGCGGCGGCCGCCACGCCCGCCACTTCCTGGACCGGGGCTGCAAGGCGGTGCTCATCGACCGGGTGACCGAGGCGGTGCAGGACCTGGCCGGCCACCCGGATGCCCAGGTGATGACCCACGACCTGGAATCGGGCCCTTCGGCTTTCGCCCCCGGCGGGCCCCTGGCCGGGCGCGCGTTCGATGCCGTGCTGGTGTGCAACTACCTGCACCGGCCCCTGTTCCCCGACCTGATGGCCGCCGTGGCCCCCGGCGGCCTGTTCCTGTACGAGACCTTCGCCCGCGGCAACGAGGACTTCACCCGGCCCCGCAACCCCGACCACCTGCTGCGGGCCGGCGAGCTGCTGTCCCTGCTGGGCCCCGACTTCCAGGTGGTGGCCTATGAGCACGGGGTGCAGTACCGCAGCCCCACCCCGGGGGTGATCCAGCACGTGTGCGCGGTCAAGGACGCGGCCGTCTCCACCCGCGAGGACGGCGAGCCCCGGGCCCACCCGGTGCATCCCGGCGAGGGCCCCGCCTAGGGTCCCTCGAACGCCACGTCGTGGGTCAGGGCCGGGATGCGGCCCCGGGCCGTGTCGACGGCCGCCGGGTCGATGGTGGCGGAAATGACCCCCACGTCCTCGCCGGCGTCGGCCAGCACCTGCCCCCAGGGATCGACGATCAGCGCGTGGCCGAAGGTCTCGCGGCCCTGCACGTGGGTGCCGCACTGGGCCGGGGCGAACACGTAGCAGCCCGTCTCGATGGCCCGGGCCCGCAGCAGCACGTGCCAGTGGGCCCGCCCCGTCTGGCGGGTGAAGGCGGCGGGCACGGCCAGGAAGCGGGCGCCGGCGTGGGCCAGGGCCCGGTACAGGTGGGGGAAGCGCAGGTCGTAGCAGATGCTTAAGCCCAGGCGGCCCCAGGGGGTGTCCACCACGGCGGCCCGGTCGCCGGGCTTGTACAGCTTCGATTCCCGGTAGGATTCACCGCCGTCCAGGTCCACGTCGAACATGTGGATCTTGTCGTACCGGGCGATCACGGCGCCCGTGGGGTCGATCATGTAGGTGCGGTTGGCCACCCGGTCCTCGCCGGGCAGGCGCACGGTCAGCGAGCCGCCGTGGATCCACGCCCCGGTGTCGCGCGCCAGATCGCGGAAGGCGGCCAGGGCCGGGTGGTCGGCCTCGGTCCGGGCGGCGGCCAGGGTGGCGTCGCGGCCGAAGTTGATGGCCGTCACGCATTCGGGCATCAGGATCAGGTCGGCCCCGCCGTCGCGGGCGCGGCGCGCCAGGTCCAGGGCCACGGCCAGGTTGGGAGCGATGTCCGGGCCCGCGTTGACCTGCAGGCAGGCGACGCGGAAGGGGTTGGTCATGCCACGCCCAGCAGGGGGTCGAGCTGGTCGTCGAAGTCCAGCTCGAACAGGTCGTCGCAGCCGCCGATGGGGCGGTCGTCGATGAAGATCTGCGGCACCGAGGTGCGGCCTTCGGCGCGCTCGGTCATTTCCCGGCGCTTCTCGCGGTCCATCATCACGTCGATTTCCTGATAGGCCACGCCCTTGCGGTCCAGCAGCTTCTTGGCGCGGGCGCAGTAGGGGCAGATCGGCGTGGTGTAGATCTCGACCTTGGGCACGGGGGCATCTCCGTCGGGGTGGATATCGCCCCCTATGTCGCACCCTCCGGCGCGGATTTCAACTGCCCGGGATCATCCCGGCAGGGGCCGCGCGACGCGGGCC
>JAGREA010000483.1 GCA_020446745.1 Rhodobacterales bacterium
CGCCGCCAGCAGCTTCAGCGACATGGGGGCGTGGAAGTCCTCGTCCAGGTGGATGTGGCGGTTCAGGTAGCCGTGGAAGGTGGGGGCGTCGGCCGGCCCGATGCCGGTGCGGGCCAGGATGGCCCGGAACATGCCGGGGATGATGTGCTCGCGCCCCAGGGCCAGGGCGGCGGCCACCTCGTGGGGGCGGCCGGTGCCGATGATGTCGAAGGTGGTGGTGGTGAAGGCACGGGACGGCGCGGGGATGTCGGCCGTTTCCAGGGCGTCGCGGATGCCCCGGGCCCGCACGGTTTCCAGGAAGGCGGTGACGGGGCCGGTATCGGCGCCCACTTCCTCCATGGCCCGCAAGTAGAGCGCCACGTGGCTGGTGAAGTGGCCGGGGGTTTCGGCCTCGTCCGTTTCCTCTTCCAGCACCAGTTCGTTGATGAACCGCTGCACGTCGGCGTCGATGGGCCCGGCCGGCGGCAGCCAGGGCACGCCGGCCGGCGCCACGGCGGCCTGGAGCGTCTTGATCAGCGACATGAAGTCCCACACCGAATAGACGTGGTGCCGCATGAAGGTGCGCAGGTCCTCCACCGTGGCCACGGCGCCATAGACCGGATGCCCGTCCAGCCGCGCCCGGAAGGCGGCGATGGTGTCGGGGGTGATGGTGGGGGCGGTGTCGACGGCGTCGGGCATGGCTGGATCGCTTGTTGTTTCTTATGTTTCTTGGATGTGGGTCCGCCCGCCCGGGGATCAAGGTGTTCGCGAGCAGGTCACCTTGGATGAGTCGTAGGAGAAACAGAAGGATTCCTGAAGCATCCTGTCAATGTGACGCGCAAGGCAAAGTCGACGCTCCAGTTCGTTCTGAACATCGCCATATGTCTCCAGGACAACCGCCAGCTGGTCGACCACCGATGCCAGGGTGTTCCGCGCGCCAGTATCCCGCCTGATCGAAAAGAGGTTCGGGTCAACACGTTGATAAACCTTGCAGTTTCCAACGAAATCGTCCGGCGGCACGCCAAGAAAAGTTTCCGACACGACGTCGAATGTCAGAATGACCAGCGTTCTGATCCGTGACGCCGAGGCATGGTCCAGTTGTCGGTCGAAAGCGAATAGGACAACCTGCGTGAAGGCTCCCAGGGCACGGTCCGTGGGATAGGCCAGGGGGGCCTGGAACACTTTCGAGGCCAACCGGTCGGCAATCACGTAACGGCAGGATTTCTCTTTGCATTCGCTGACATCGAGCTGATAGGCCGGCATGGGAAGGTCTGTCACACGGAAAAGGGCCGCTCCGCGCACATCAAAGTAGTCCCGCAATCGATCGAGACTGGTACCGCATGTATCGTCGGCGCAGGATACCCCAATGGTTATCCGGTCATCGACGTCGAACGCCGTGACGCCAACCATCAAGGCCGCAACAAAGACCAATGAGCCCATCAGAAAGGCTGATTTCGTGAACATCGGCGCTTTGCATTTGTGAATTGCGCGGATAGGACAGGCTCAATTTCGGCGCCCGCTAACAACTCCATTAATATTAGATTTTTGACTTCTTTTCGTCACTGGAAATCGTGCGAAACTGGGCAAACCGATGGTGACGGATGCCTAAGTGGCGCAATAACAGCCCCCCTCAGCACTCGATCACGTTCACGGCCAGCCCGCCCTGGCTGGTTTCCTTGTACTTGGACTGCATGTCGCGGCCCGTTTCGCGCATGGTCTTGATCACCGCGTCCAGGGAGACGTGGTGGGTGCCGTCGCCCTTCAGGGCCAGCGAGGCCGCGTTGATGGCCTTCACCGCCGCCATGGCGTTGCGCTCGATGTGGAGAACCCGTACACGGCCGCAGATCGGTTCGGACTGGCCGGCGCCGTGCTTGGAAGGGGAGGGTTTTAACCGATCCCTTCCAAGCAATGCCATCAGGCGGGCGAACGAGATGACGGAAGCCCTTTGGCGCGATGGGCAATTGTCCCATCGTACATTTTTCGTTACCCCGCCTTGCTACGGTTGAAACCGGTAACGGGACCATCCAAAGGCTACGAGGCCTAGACCGATCAGCAGTATGGTTCCCGGCTCCGGTACAGTTGCGAGACGCGGATCGGCCCGATAAGCACTGGAGAAGTAGTCAGAAGAGCCGATCGGTGCCGAGGCGATATTGAACGCGATCTGCCCTGCATCATTCATGGCGCGGGTGTCGAGTTCCGTACCAATGGACATGCGCCCCAGGAACTCCTCGCCAACGATTTCCGTCAGATCCACGCCATCCACGAAAAATACGCCATCGGGCCCGCCAATCCGCGTTCGCACCCCCACAACCGCTTCGTCCGCGTTGGGCGCGAGGGAGAAGAAAGCGCCTTCTTCCGTAAGAAAGGAGGTCACGCCATCTCGATATGTATAGATGGCCCAGGGATCCGAGGAACTCGGTCGTCCCATGAAAAACACGTCGCCATCGTTGTTGACGGCCGCTTCGCCAATAACCAAGAAATCAGCTTCGGACGCAATGACTTCGGTTGTTCCGTTCTTCACGACGAAAAGATCCGATCCCAATAGGCTCGTCTTCTTCCTGTACGTAACGGTACCATCCAGACTGACGTCCAAGGCAAAAAAGCTGCCACCAGACGCAAATGTCGACACGGACGTGCCGTCGTATTTCATGATGCTGTCCGTTTCGATCCAGTAAATGTTCCCATGATTGTCCAGGTCCATATCCACGAACCGGCCTGACTGGTAATTGGCGATCGTTTGAAGTGTTCCGCCACTCCATTTGTGGATCACCGGCAAACCACCGTTGATGGCTCCCGTTCTGTCCTGCGAGGCGAAAATGACGTCACCATGATCATTGATCTTGGTAAGCGTATCGAAGATGGAATTTGAGAAACCTGGTGTTGACCAATCCGCAACCGTCGTCACGGTGTTGCCATCACCGGTAAAGACACCTTCGTTTAAGATCGAGAATTGCTGTCGGTCGACATCGTAGCCCACGAAGGACACCGTACCCTGGGCATTGATCGAAGGCGGATCTTCGACAAACAGATTTCCTGACACCAACGTGAATTCATACGTTGTCGGAACGGACCACGCGGAATCCGTCGCCACCAGCCAGAAGATCATGCCAGCCAAGACGCGGCCGGCAGATTTTAGAATCATTTTAGACATTGAATTCCCCTTTTTCCCGGGTGACGAGAAGCAAGAACCGTACCAAGGTCGGGAATTCAATCGATTTATAAGATTTTTTTGTGAGTTTTATACAACAATCAGTAGTTGCGAGGCGCCCATTGCCTCAAACTGTAAAAGAATCCGTCAGATAAATATGCAAGGTTCAGTGCCTGACCTCCCCCAAGTCTCTCAATACACTGGTTTTTCCTTGAATATGTCAAACGCATTGCGTGTAAAGATAGCCGACTCCCTCAGCACTCGATCACGTTCACGGCCAGCCCGCCCTGGCTGGTTTCCTTGTACTTGGACTGCATGTCGCGGCCCGTTTCGCGCATGGTCTTGATCACCGCGTCCAGCGAGACGTGGTGCGTGCCGTCGCCCTTCAGGGCCAGCGAGGCCGCGTTGATGGCCTTCACCGCCGCCATGGCGTTGCGCTCGATGCAGGGGATCTGCACCAGGCCGCCCACGGGGTCGCAGGTCATGCCCAGGTTGTGCTCCATGCCGATCTCGGCCGCGTTCTCCACCTGGGCGTTGGTGCCGCCCAGGGCCGCCGCCAGGCCGGCCGCGGCCATGGAGCAGGCCACCCCCACCTCGCCCTGGCAGCCCACCTCGGCCCCCGAGATGGAGGCGTTGCGCTTGTACAGCGTGCCGATGGCCGCCGCCGTCAGGAAGAAGGTGCGCAGGCCGGCCTGGGAAGAATGGGGATGGATGCGGTCGTAATAGCTGAGCACCGCCGGAATCACCCCCGCCGCCCCGTTGGTGGGCGCCGTGACCACCCGCCCGCCGGCGGCGTTCTCCTCGTTCACGGCCAGGGCGAACAGGTTCACCCAGTCCAGCACCCCGGCCGGGTCGCGGAACGCCAGTTCGGGCTTGGCGCACAGCTTGGCGTGCAGGGCCGGGGCCCGGCGCGGCACGTCCAGGCCACCGGGCAGGGTGCCCCGGGTGGCGCAGCCGCGCTCCACGCAGGCGCCCATGACGGCCCAGATGCGGTCGATGCCGGCCATCACTTCGGCCTCGCCGCGCAGGGCCGTCTCGTTCCTCAGACTGATCTCGGCGATGGTCAGGCCGTGCGCCTTCCCCAGGGCCAGAAGCTGGGCCGCCGAACGGAAGGGATAGGGCAGGTCGTCCACCGTGAAGTTGGGGGCCGGGCGCTGGCCGGTCTGGTCCTCGGCCACCACGAAGCCACCACCGACCGAGTAGTATGTACGAACCATCACCTCGGCCCCGTCGGCGTCGGTGGCCGTCAAGGTCATGCCATTGGGGTGGAAGTCCAGGAAGGCGTCCATGCGGAAGCGGATGTCCGCCGCCGGGTGGAAGGGGATGTCGCGCTCGCCGCCCAGGGACAGGACACCGGCCGCCGCCACCTGGGCCAGCAGGGCCTCCACCCCGTCGGGGTCCACCGTGTGGGGCAGGTATCCGGCCAGGCCCAGCACCACGGCCGTGTCCGTGCCGTGGCCCTTGCCGGTCAGGGCCAGCGAGCCGAAAAGGTCCGCCGCCACCCCGGCCACCCGGTCGAACAGGCCCTTGCGCTTCAGCCGCGCCACGAACCGGGCCGCCGCCACCATGGGCCCCACGGAATGGGAACTGGATGGCCCGATGCCGATCTTGAACAGGTCGAACAGACTGATGACCTCGTTGGGCCGGTCGTCGTCCAGGGGCCGCAGGGATTGGATCACCCGGCGTCCTCCCCCCCGAACCCGGCTCCGTACTCGCCCATGGCGTCGGTCAACCAGTCGGTCAGGTAGTGGGCGAAGGAGTTGCGCACCAGCAGGCGGAAGCCGGCCGGCTCGGCCAGGCGGTGCAGCATCACCGGGGCCTTGGCGACCACCGTCTGCACGCAGGCGTCGGGGCCCATCACCCGGGGGTGCAGGTCCAGCGCGCAGCCCTTGGCCAGCACGTCGGCGGCCCGGGGGCCGGTCAGGTCCAGCCCCACCCGGTTGGCCGACACGTCGACCACCGACACATGGTGGGCGCCGAGCGCCGTGCGCAGGCCGTTGGCCATGTCCGCCCCTGCGCCCTCGGGCCCCACCAGCAGCCATTCGTCGGGCCCCAGCCACAGGGCCGACCAGTCGCCGTCGCCCGTCACCCGGATGTTGGGCGTGGTGGGCAGGTCCAGGCCCGTGGCGCCGGCGATGGCGGCCAGGGCCACGGCATCGGCCGGGTCGGCCCGCAGGTTCACCTGGGCCAGCAGGGGCATGGCGGCCAGGGCCACGGCCGGCGACGAGGCGACGGTCATGGCGTCGGCCAGGTCGTCCAGCGGGGTGTGCAGCGGGGTGTCAGCCATCCTTGCGGCTCCCCTCCCTGTCGTAGAACACGGGGTCGACGATGCGGGCCCCGGCGAAGGTCACGTCGTCCAGGCTATCGCCGGCCCCGTTGGCCGAGCCCGTGGTGGCCAGCACGGCCTGGCCCAGGCGGTCGCGCCCGCCCTTCACCAGGGCCAGGGCGATGGCATGGCCCAGGGCGGCGCTGTAGTAGCTGGAGGTCACGTGGCCCAGCATGGGCCGGGGCAGGGCCCCGTGGCGGTCCTCGGGCAGGATCACCTGGGCCCCTTCGGGCAGCACGCCTTCGGGGTCGTCGGTCAGCAGGCCCACCAGGTGCTTGCGGTCGGCGCGCCGGGTGTCGGGCCGGGCGAACGAGCGGCGGCCGATGAAGTCGCCCTTGGTCTTGCCGACGATCCAGTCCATGCCCAGGTCGTGGGGCGTCTGGGTGCCGTCGGTGTCCTGGCCGACGATGATGAAGCCCTTTTCGGCCCGGAGCACATGCATGGTCTCGGTGCCGTAGGGGGTGATGTCCAGGTCCGCCCCGGCGGCCATCACCGCGTCCCACAGGGCCCGGCCGTGGTGCCACGCCACGTTGATCTCGTAGGACAGCTCGCCCGTGAAGCTGATGCGGTAGACCCGCGCCGGCAGGCCCGCCACCGTGGCCTCGCGCATGGCCATGAAGGGGAAGGCGTCCGGGTCCAGGTCCAGGTCGGGGGCCAGGCGGGCCATCACCTGGCCGGCCTTGGGCCCGGCCACGGCGGTGACGGCCCACTGTTCGGTGACGGACGTGCAGTGGACCTTCAGGTCGGTCCATTCCGTCTGCAGCCATTCCTCCAGCCAGTCCAGCACCCGGGCCGCGCCGCCGGTGGTGGTGGTCATCAGGTAGTGGTCCTCGGCCAGGCGGGTGGTGGTGCCGTCGTCGAACACCATGCCGTCCTCGCCCAGCATCAGGCCGTAGCGGATGCGGTTGAGGCCCAGCTTCTTCCAGGCGTTGGTGTAGATGCGGTTGAGGAATTCCGCCGCGTCGGGGCCGACGATGTCGATCTTGCCCAGGGTGGAGGCATCCAGCACCCCCACGCCGTGGCGCACGGCCAGGCATTCCCGGCGCACGGCCAGTTCCATGGTCTCGCCGTCCCTGGGGTAGTACCAGGGGCGCTTCCACTGGCCCACGTCCTCGAACACCGCGCCCAGGGCCTGGTGGCGGGTGTGCATGGCCGTTTCCCGGGCCGGGTCCGACAGGATCCCCACGTCGCGCCCGGCCATGGCCCCGAAGGTGACCGGGGTGTAGGGCGGGCGGAAGGTGGTGGTGCCCGTTTCCGGGATCGACCGGCCCACGGCGCCGGACAGGATGGCGAGCGCGTTGATGTTGGACGTCTTGCCCTGGTCGGTGCCGAAGCCGGCCAGGGTGTAGCGCTTCATGTGCTCCACCGACTCCATGCCTTCCCGCGCCGCCAGCAGGATGTCGGCGGCCGAGGTGTCGTTCTGCAGATCGACGAAGGCCTTGCCGCCGTGGCCCACGGGCTTGACGCCCGGCACCAGCCACAGGGGTTCGAGGGTGCCCGGGTCGGGCTCGTCCACCACCGGCGCGGCGGGGGCCGCGCCATCGCCGAACCCGGCCTCGGCGGCCATGGCGGCGCCGGCGGCCAAGCCCTGGGCCAGGCAGTCGGCCAGGCGCGCGGCGCCGGTCAGCGACCCGGCACAGGCCAGGGCCTCTCTGGGCACGTCGGGCAGGAAGGCGGCGGTGGTTTCGTCGAACCGCAGCCTGCCCTGGGCCTGGGAGAACAGGTGCACCACCGGCGAATAGCCGCCCGAAACGGCCAGCAGGTCGCACTCGATGGTGCGCTTGGGCCCGGCCGGCTTTTCCGCCCCCGGCCCCAGGGGCATGACGTCCACCGCGCGGATGCGCTTGCGCCCGTGGGTGGCGACCACCACGTGGCCGGGGAAGACGGGAATGCCCCGGTCCCGCACCTGGTCCGGCAGGGCGCCGGTCACGGCGGCGCGGGCATCCACCACGGCGGCCACCCGGGCCCCGGCCCGGTGCAGGCTGATGGCCGTTTCATAGGCCGCGTCGTTGTTGACGAACAGCACGGCGCAGGCCCCCGGCAGGGCGGCGAAGCGGTCCACATAGGTGCGCACGGCCCCGGCCAGCATGATCCCCGGCCGGTCGTTGTCGACGAACACCAGGGGCCGTTCCTGGGCCCCAGTGGCCAGCACCACCCGCCGGGCCCGCACGTGCCACACCCGCTGGCGCACGGCCCCTTCCGGCGGGCGGCGCAGGTGGTCGGTGCGCTTTTCCAGCAGGCAGACGTAGTTCTGGTCGTAGTAGCCGAAGGCCGTGGTGCGGGTCAGCACCCGCACATCGGGGTTGGCCGCCAGTTCGGCCAGGGCCGCGGCCAGCCAGTCCGCGGCGTCCTGGCCGTCGATGGTCCGGCGGCCGTCCAGCA
>JAGREA010000484.1 GCA_020446745.1 Rhodobacterales bacterium
CATCGACGCCAGCAGCCGGTCCATCGTCGACGTGGTGCGCCACCAGGACCTGGCGGGCCTGCTGGGCGGCATCCGCCTGCACGACGACTACACCTATGTCCATTCCTTCCGGGTGGCCATCTACCTGACCCTGCTGGGCCTGGGCCTGGGGCTGGGGCGCGACGACCTGGCCGTGCTGGCCGCCGGCGGCCTGGTCCACGACATCGGCAAGGCCATGGTGCCGGCCGGAATCCTCAACAAGCCCGGGGCCCTGACGCCCCAGGAGTTCGCCCTGGTGAAATCCCACGTGGCCCATTCCCAGGCCATCCTGGAGGCCACGCCCCGGGTCCACCACGGGGTGGTGACCATCGCCCTGCAGCACCACGAGAAGCTGGACGGCGGCGGCTATCCCCGGGGCCTGAAGGGGGCCGAGATCAACGACCTGGCCCGCATGGGGGCCATCGCCGACGTGTTCAGCGCCCTGACGGACACCCGGCCCTACAAGCACAGCCTGTCGGCCGAGGAGAGCTTCCACATCATGCGCGACCTGGAAGGCCACCTGGACCTGCACCTGCTGGAACAGTTCCGCGACGTGCTGCTGGACACGGAAAAATCCGAATAAGCGCCGTCAGGCGTCGCCCTTGGGCTTCTGGGCCACCAGGATTCCCCGGTCGACCATTTCCTGCACCAGGGCGTTCATGCCCTTGACGGTCTGCAGCAGGCCCTGGGGCGTCATCACCAGCTTCATGCGGGTTTCGGTGGCGGCCGCCTTGGCGCTGCCTTCGGGGGGATCCTGCAGGGTGACCAGGTCGATGCGCAGGACGCCGCCGGCGAAGCGGGTCTTGCCCAGGCCGTCGATGAAGATCTCGGGAACGGTGCTCACGGTTGTGCTCCTCGCCAACGTGGGGGCCCACACGGGGGCCAACTGTGGGGCCATCCGGGGCCGCCGGCCGGGTCCCGGGCCAAACCTGGGAGGGTTGGTGCCGGCTGCAGGATTCGAACCCGCGACCCTCTGATTACAAATCAGATGCTCTACCAACTGAGCTAAGCCGGCGTTGTGGGGGGACGACGGGGTCCGTGGCGGACGATAGCGGGCCCACGGGTCCCAAGCAAGGCGCGCGCTTCAGTCCCGGTCTTCCCGGGCCAGTTCATAGAAGGCCACGGCGGCGGCGGCGGCCACGTTCAGGCTTTCCACCCCGTCGCCGATGGGGATGCGGGCCAGCAGGTCGCACCGTTCGCGCACCAGGCGCCGCAGGCCGGCGCCCTCGGACCCCAGGACCAGGGCCGTGCGGCCCACCGGGGCCAGGCGGGGCAGGGAGTCCCGGGCCCGGCCGTCCAGGCCCACGCACCAGAAGCCGTCCTGCTTCAGGCGGTCCAGGGCCCGGGCCAGGTTGGTGGCGCGGATCAGCGGCACCCGCTCCAGGGCGCCCGAGGCCGCCTTGGCCAGGGCCGCCGTGGCCTCGGGCGCGTGGCGGTCCTGCACCACCACGGCGGCCAGGCCGAAGGCGGCGGCGGAACGCAGCACGGCGCCCACGTTGCGGGGGTCCGTCACCTGGTCCAGCACGGCCACGCGCACCGGGCGGGCCTGGGCGGCATCGTCGGACGGCAGGGCGCGCAGCAGGTCCTCCAGGTCCAGGGCCGGCAGGGGGTCGGCCAGCAGGGCCACGCCCTGGTGCACGGCCCCGGCCGGCAGCATGGCCTCGAAGGCCTCGCGGTCCATCACCTCGGGCGGCGGGATCTCCAGGGCCGGGCGGTCGTCCGGCAGCAGGCGGGCCAGGGCCTCCTCGCC
>JAGREA010000485.1 GCA_020446745.1 Rhodobacterales bacterium
CGCAGCGTCGATAACCGGTTCAAGGCCGCGGGCGTGGGCCTGGCGGTGACCGCCCTGCTGCAAAGCAGCACGGCCACGGTGCTGATCCTGTCCTCGTTCGCCGGGCGCGGGCTGATCGCCACGGCGCCGGCCCTGGCGGTCATGCTGGGGGCCGACGTGGGCACCACCCTGGTGGCCCAGGCGCTGTCGTTCAAGGTGGGCTGGCTGGCCCCGGTGCTGCTGGTGATCGGCGTGGCGGCCCACCTGTCGGCCCGGCGCACCCTGACCCGCCAGGTGGCCCGCGCCATCATCGGCCTGGGGCTGATCCTGCTGTCCCTGAAGCTGATCCTGGCCGCCACGGCGCCGCTGACCGACACCCACCTGCTGCGCGAGGCCCTGGAGGCCCTGGAAGGGGAGCCGGTGCTGGCCCTGCTGATGGCCGCCCTGTTGACCTGGCTGGCCCATTCCAGCCTGGCCGTGGTGCTGATGGTCATGTCCATGGCCGCCGGCGGGGTGGTGTCGCTGGGCCTGGCGGCGCTGCTGGTGCTGGGGGCCAACCTGGGCGGCGTGCTGCCGGCCATCATCGCCACCCTGGCGTCGGGGCCGGAAGGCAAGCGCGTGGCCTGGGGCAACGCCCTGTTCAAGCTGGCCGGGGTGCTGGTGGTGCTGCCGCTGCTGCACCACGCCGTGGCCGCCGTGGCCCTGCTGGACGCCGAACCGGCGCGCCTGGTGGTCAACCTGCACACGGCCTTCAACCTGTCGGTGGCCGTGGCCTTCCTGTTCCTGACCGGGCCCGTGGCGGGGCTGACGGAAAAGCTGCTGCCCACCCGCCCGGCGGCCGACGACGGCGGCGCGCCGCGCTATCTGGACGCCGACGTGCAGTCCATGCCGGCCCTGGCCCTGGCCAACGCCGAACGCGAGACCCTGCACATGGGCGACCTGGTGGAATCCATGCTGGACCGGGCCCTGGCCGCCATCCGCGACGGCGACCGCGAGGCGGAACGCGAGATCGCCGCCCTGGACGACGACGTGGACCGCCTGCACGAACAGATCCAGATGTACGTCACCGAGATCAGCCGCGAGGACCTGGAGCCCGAGGAAAGCCGCCGCCTGACCCAGATCCTGGCCTTCACCACCAACCTGGAGCACATCGGCGACATCGTCGACGTGAACCTGATGGAGCTGGCCTCCAAGCGCCGCCGCCACGCCATCCGCCTGTCCGACGGCGACCTGGACGACGTGGTGGCCCTGCTGGGCCGGGTCCAGGAGAACCTGCGCCTGGCCCTGGGCGTGTTCCTGTCCGGCGACCTGGAAGGGGCCCGGCGCCTGATGAAGGCCAAACGCCAGGTCAGCGAACAGGAACGGGCCTCGGCCGAGGGCCACCTGAACCACCTGTCGGCCGACAACCCGGAAAGCCTGGCCGCCGCGGGCCTGTACCTGGATTTGCTGCGCGACGTGAAGCGCATCCATTCCCACACCGCCGCCGTGGCCTATCCGGTGCTGGACGCGGCTGGCGAGCTGCGCAAGACCCGCCTGCGCAAGCCCAAGCGCACCGCCGACCATGGCAACGGCGACGTGGCCGCCGAACCGGTGTGATCCGGGAAAACGGGACCGGGCGCCCGCCGCTCCTCGTTAAGCCGCCCCTCGTTAAGCCGCCCCTGGTTCAGCCGCCCTCGTTTTGGGGGGTGACGATTTCCATGCCCAGGTCCCTGAGGGCCCCGGCCAGGTCCGCCGGCGGCATCACGTCGGCCACCAGGTAGCGGATCTTGTCCAGGCCATCCACCAGCACCGGGGCCGTGCGGCCGAACTTGGTGCTGTCGGCCAGCAGCACCGGGGTGCGGGCCTGGATGATCATCTGGTGGCGGATCTCCACCGCCTCGCGGGAATAGTCGGTCAGCCAGGGGTGGGCCGACAGGGCGCCGGCGCCGACGAAGGCGAAGTCGGCGAAATAGTGGGCCAGCATGTTGGTGGTGTCGCGGCCCAGGGTCAGGCCCTCGGCGGCGTTCAGTTCGCCGCCCAGCAGCAGCACCCGGTTGTCGTTGCGGCCGGCCAGGCGGGTGGCGATCTGCAGGTCGTTGGTCAGCACCGTCAGGCGCCGGTGGGCCATCAGGCATTCGGCCAGGCACAGGGTGGAGGTGCCGGCGTCGACCAGCAGCGACGCGCCGTCCGGCACCAGGCCGGCGGCCAGGCGGCCGATGGTGCGCTTGCCCTCGATGTTCACCGACATGCGCTCGGCGAAGGCCGGCTCCTCGCGGTCCAGGGCCAGGGCGCCGCCGTGGGTCTTGCGCAGCTTGTTTTCCTGGTCCAGGCGCGTGATGTCGCGGCGGATGGTTTCCCGCGACACCTTCAGGCGGTGGTAAAGCTGGGATACGGACACCGATCCCTTTTCCGCCAGGATATCCAGGATCCGGGCGCGCCGTTCCTCGGCCAGCATGGAAAACTCCCGGGTGGTGTTGGCTGTTGGTGCGGTCGGTGTCGGTTCTGGAAACGCACTGTGCCGGACGGTGCGTGCCGGGTCAAGGCGGGGTCCATGGCGGGGGCGCCGGCAGGGCCGATCACAGGGCCTGTTCGATGCGGTCCAGCAGGGATTCCAGGTGGTTGATGTCGGGAATCAGGTTGTCGGCCTCGGCCGCCAGGGTGGCCGGCGCGCCGGTGCCGCTGAGCACCCCCACCACGGCCCCGGCGCCGGCCGCCCGGGCCATGCGCAGGTCGTGCAGGCTGTCGCCCACCACCATCACCCGGTGGGGCACCAGGCCCATGGCGTCGCAGAATCCGTGCACCATGCCGGGCCCGGGCTTGTGCCCGTGGCCGCTGTCGAACCCGGCGAAGAAGTCGAAGCAGTCGATGGCGTTCACCGGCCCCAGGGTCGAGCGGGCGCCGGCCACGGAATCGTTGGTGGCCAGGCCCACGGCCAGGCCCCGGGCCCGCAGGCGGGCCATCAGGGCCGGCAGGTCGGTGAAGGGCTTGACCGACAGCCCGGCCACCCGTTCGAACACCGCGTCCACCCGTTCGGACAGCACGTTCAGGGGATCGGCCGGGCGGCGGTGGGCGGGCATCAGGCGGGTCCAGGCGGTGACGATCTCCATCACCGTGCCGGCGGCCAGCATGGACCCGGGCTCGTGGGTGGCCTCGTCGGCGTTCCAGCCGGTGGCCGCCAGCAGGGTGTCGGCCAGGGCCTCGTCGCCGCCGGTCAGGAACACGGCCCCGGCCCGGTAGGCCGGCGCCCAGGTGACGTCGAAGTCGATCAGCGTGCCGTCCTTGTCGAACAGCACGCCGCCGATGATCAGGTCCGGCGCGGGGGAACGGGGAGTCATCGCTGGCGCTCCCGCCAGCCGGCGGACTCGCAGGCCGGGGCGTCGGACCGGGGCAGGGGCGGGCGGCCCATGATGGCGTCGGCCATCTTTTCCGCCACCATGATGGTCGGCGCGTTCAGGTTGCCGGTGGTGATGCTGGGCATGACCGACGAATCCACCACCCGCAGGCCGGTCAGCCCGTGCACCCGGCCCGCCGCGTCCACCACCGCGCCGGCCGCCGGGTCCGGGCCCATGGGGCAGGTGCAGCTGGGGTGATAGGCGCTCTGCACGGTCCGGCGCACGAAGGCGTCGATGGCGTCGTCGGAGGTCACGTCCGGGCCCGGGGCGATCTCGTCGCCGCGGAAGGGGGCGAAGGCGTCCTGGCCGAAGATCTCGCGGGTCAGGCGCACGCAGGCCCGCATGTCGGCCCAGTCGTCGGGGTGGGACATGTAGTTGAACAGGATGCTGGGCGGCGCCGCCGGGTCGGGCCCGGCCAGGCGCACCCGGCCCCGGCTTTTCGAGCGCATGGGCCCCACGTGGGCCTGGAAGCCGTGCCGTTCCGTCAGGCTGGAGCCGTCGTAGGACATGGCGATGGGCAGGAAGTGGTACTGGATGTCGGGGTGGGGCACGCCGGGGCGGCTGCGGATGAAGGCCCCGGTCTCGAAATGGTTGGTCGCCCCCAGGCCGTCCTTGAACAGCAGCCACCGCAGGCCGATGCGCGCCTTGCCCCACCACGACATGTGGCGGTACAGCGTCACCGGCTTGGTGCAGCCCTGCTGCACGTAAAGCTCCAGGTGGTCCTGCAGGTTGGCGCCCACGCCGGGCAGGTCGTGGACCACCGGCACGCCCGCCTCGGCCAGGTGGTCGCCGGGGCCGATGCCCGACAGCATCAGCAGCTTGGGCGAATTGAGGGGCCCGGCCGACAGGATCACCTCGCGGGCCGCCCGGTGGGTGACGGTCCGCCCGCCCCGGCGCACGACGACGCCGGTGGCGCGGCCGTCCTCGATCACCACCCGGTCCACCTCCACCCCCGTTTCGACGCGCAGGTTGGGGCGCGACAGGGCCGGCTTCAGGTAGGCGTTGGCGGTGCTCCAGCGGCGACCCTTGTGGACCGTCATGTCCATGGGCCCGAAGCCTTCCTGCTGGAAGCCGTTGGGGTCGGCCGTCACCGGATAGCCGGCCTGGCGCCCGGCCGCGACGAAGGCGGCGTACAGCGGCGTGGTGCGGCCGTCGCGGCGGCTGGTGTTGAGCGGCCCGTCGCCGCCGCGGTAGGCGTCGGCCCCCAAAGCATGGGTCTCGGCGCGGCGGAAGTAGGGCAGCACGTCGGCATAGGCCCAGCCGTCGGCCCCCTGGGTGGCCCAGCGGTCGTAGTCCAGGGCGTGGCCGCGCACATAGGCCATGCCGTTGATGGACGACGATCCCCCCAGCACCCGGCCCCGGGGGCAGTGCAGGCGCCGGCCGTCCAGGTGGGGTTCCGGCTCGGTGTGATAGCGCCAGTCGTATTTGGGCGAGTTCATGGGGATGGACAGCGCCGTGGGCATCTGGATGAACAGGCTGCGGTCCGACCCGCCCGATTCCAGAAGCAGCACGCGGGTTTTCGGATCGGCGCTCAACCGGTGGGCCAGAACGCAGCCGGCGGAACCGGCACCGACGATAATGACATCGGTCATGACATCGGAATCGGCCGAAATGGTCACGCGCCCGCCTTCAACACCGTTCAGTGTGGGGTTCCTTCGCGGAAAGGATGGACCCCGCCCGTTGCCCGGATCAAGTGTCATAAATCTGTCAAACAAACAACGGTTTTCCGTAACCGTTGGGGGCCATAAACGGAGGCAAGGCCATGCGGGACGGGCAGTGGGCCGGCGGCCTGCATGCCCGCTTGTTTGGCAAGATGACCGGATAATTGGCAACCTATCCGATCCGGTGGTAGTGTTTGCATGCTTCGGCGACGCTGCCTAAGCTATGGCCGGGCAGAACAGATAAACGGATCGCCCCAAGGGGTCGTCAACCGGACACGGTCGCGGGTCCGAGAACACAGGGAGACAGACATGGTTTTTTGTAAGAATTCCGTCATGCGTTGGGTGTCGCGCTCGACCATGGCCGTGGCCTTCTGCGCCGTGGCCGCGGGCCTGGCCGGAAAGGCCCAGGCGGCGACGGAGCTGACGGTCTACACGGCCGTCGAGGCCGAGGACCTGAAGACCTACGCCAAGGCCTTCGAAAAGGAATACCCCGACATCAAGATCAAGTGGGTGCGGGATTCCACCGGCATCGTCACCGCCAAGCTGCTGGCGGAAAAGGAAAACCCCAAGGCCGACGTGGTGTGGGGCCTGGCCGCCACCAGCCTGATGCTGCTGAAGGCCGAAGGCATGACCGAACCCTACGCCCCCAAGGGCGTCGAGATGCTGGACAAGAAGTTCGTCGACGGCGCCAACCCGCCGCACTGGACGGGCATGGACGCCTGGATCGCCTCCGTCTGCTACAACACCGTCGAGGCGAAGAAGAACAACCTGCCCGTGCCCACCTCGTGGAAGGACCTGACCAATCCGGTCTACAAGGGCCACGTGGCCATGCCCAACCCCAATTCGTCGGGCACCGGCTTCCTGGACGTCTCGTCCTGGCTGCAGATGTTCGGTGAAGAGGGCGGCTGGCAGTTCATGGACGCCCTGCACGAGAACATCGCCTGGTACACCCATTCCGGTTCCAAGCCCTGCAAGCAGGCGGCGGCCGGCGAAGTGCCCATCGGCATCTCGTTCGCCTTCCGCGGCGCCAAGTCCAAGGCCCAGGGCGCGCCGCTGGAAATCATCCTGCCCAGCGAGGGCGTGGGCTGGGACATGGAAGCCACCGCCATCGTCAAGGGCACCAAGAAGCTGGACGCGGCGAAGAAGCTGGTCGACTTCACGATCACCAAGGGTGCCAACGTGATGTACAACAAGGGCTACGCCGTGGTTGCCTATCCGGGCGTCGCCAAGCCGGTGAAGTTCTTCCCGGCCGGCATCACCGAGGCCATGATCAAGAACGACTTCGAGTGGGCGGCGGTGAACCGCAAGCGCATCCTGACCGAATGGCAGAAGCGCTACGACTCCAAGTCCGAGCCGAAGTAGGCATCGCCTTCCGTTCAGTACGGATCGGGCGCTGGCCGCCGTGTCCCCCCGACACGGCGGCCGGTCTCCTTTCGGCCCGTCGGTCACGCCCAACGAACAACCCTGCCCGAAGAAGGGGACCCCCACCATGCCCATGGATGGAACCGCGGCCGCGCCGGCCTACCTGCGCATCACCGACGTCACCAAGATGTTCGGCGACTTCACCGCCCTGAAGGACGTGTCGCTGGAGGTGAACGAGGGCGAATTCGTGTGCTTCCTGGGCCCGTCGGGCTGCGGCAAGACGACCCTGCTGCGCGCCATCGCCGGCCTGGACATCCAGACCGCCGGCAAGGTGGAGCAGGCCGGCGCCGACATTTCCGCCCTGCCGCCGGCCGAGCGCGACTTCGGCATCGTGTTCCAGTCCTATGCCCTGTTCCCCAACATGACGGTGCGGCGCAACGTGGCCTATGGCCTGGAAAACACCAAGATGGCCAAGGCCGACATCGAAAAGCGGGTCACCGAGCTGCTGGAGCTGGTGGGCCTGCCCGACCAGGGCGACAAGTACCCGGCCCAGCTTTCCGGCGGCCAGCAGCAGCGCGTGGCCCTGGCCCGGGCCCTGGCCATGTCGCCGGGCCTGCTGCTGCTGGACGAACCCCTGAGCGCGCTGGACGCCAAGGTGCGCGTGCACCTGCGGGCCGAGATCAAGGACCTGCAGCAGCGCATCGGCGTGACCACCATCATGGTCACCCACGACCAGGAAGAGGCCCTGACCATGGCCGACCGCATCGTGGTGATGAACCAGGGCGTGATCGAACAGGTGGGCACGCCCCAGGACATCTACGGCCGCCCCGCCACCGCCTTCGTGGCCGACTTCATCGGCACCATGAATTTCGTGCCCGGATCGGTGATCGCCGACGGCCGGGTGTCGGTGGGCGGCACCGAGCTGACCGTGGATACCGAGGGCCGGGCGCCGGGCACCGTGGTCACCGTGGCCATCCGGCCCGAGGACGTGGCCGTGCACGACGCCGACATGTCCAGCGAGAACGCCTTCGAGGTGACCGTCCAGCACATGGAGTTCCTGGGTTCGTTCTATCGCGCCGAGATCGGCAGCGGTGCCTTCGCCGACCACGTGGTCCAGGCCGACTTCTCGGTCAACCTGGTGCGCCGCAACGACCTGAAGGTGGGTGGGACCACCCGGGTCAGCTTCCCGCCGGCGTTCATCCGCCTGTTCACCGGAGACGTGCGATGAGCGGCGCCGCCACCGCCGCCGCCGCGGCCCCCGGAGCGCGCATCAAGCCGCGCATGGGCCGCGACGACTGGATCATGCGCGGCGCCATGGTGGCCATCGGCCTGTTCCTGGTGCTGGGCGTGCTGCTGCCGCTCTACACCATGATGTCCAAGAGCCTGGAGGACAGCGACGGCGCCTTCGTGGGCCTGGCCAACTACGTGGAATACTTCTCCACCCCGGCGCTGTTCTATTCCATCTACAACAGCCTGTGGATCTCGGTCCTGTCCACGGTCATCGTGCTGGTCACGGCCTTCATCTATGGCTATGCCCTGACCCGCACCTGCATGCCGTTCAAGGGCTTCTTCCGCATGGTCACCCTGGTGCCGCTGCTCACGCCCTCGCTGCTGGGCGGCATCTCGCTGGTCTACTGGTTCGGCAACCAGGGGGTGGCCAAGGAGCTGCTGCTGGGGGAAAGCATCTATGGGCCCATCGGCATCGTCATCGGGTCCAGCTACTGGGTGTTTCCCCATGCCCTGATGATCGTCATCACCGCCCTGGCGGTGACCGACGCGCGCCTGTACGAGGCCGCCGAGGCGCTGCGCGCCAGCAAGGTGCGCACCTTCTTCACGGTCACCCTGCCGGGTGCCAAGTACGGCCTGATCAGCGCCGCCTTCGTCATCTTCACCCTGGTGTTCACGGATTTCGGCGTGCCCAAGGTGATCGGCGGCAGCTACAACATGCTGGCCACCGACATCTACAAGCAGGTGATCGGCCAGCAGAACTTCCAGATGGGCGCCGTGGTGTCGGTGGTGCTGCTGATCCCCGCCGTGCTGGCCTTCGCCGTGGACCGCCTGGTGCAGCGCAAGCAGGTGGCCCTGCTCAGCGCCCGGGCCGTGCCCCTGGTGCCCACGCCCGAACCGGTGCGCGACTGGTCCATGTTCGCCTTCTGCTCGGTGGTGGCGGCCATCATCATCTGCATGCTGGGCATGGCCCAGTACGCGGCCCTGGTGACCTTCTGGCCCTACAACCTGGAACTGTCGCTGAACAACTACAACTTCGACGTCATGGACGGCGGCGGGTGGGAGGCCTATTTCAACTCCATCCGCATGTCGCTGTACACGGCGGCGGCCGGCACCCTGATCATCTTCTTCGGCGCCTACCTGATGGAAAAGGGCCGCGGGTTCCAGGGGGGGCGCACGGCCTTCCACATGGCGGCCATCGTGCCCCTGGCGGTGCCGGGGATGGTGCTGGGCCTCAGCTACATCTTCTTCTTCAACAGCCCCCACAATCCGCTGAACGGCATCTACGGCACCATGCTGATCCTGGTGCTGGTCACGGTGGTGCACTTCTACACGGTCAGCCATCTGACGGCAGTGACGGCCCTGAAGCAGATGGACGCCGAATTCGAATCCGTGTCGGCGTCCCTGAAGGCGCCGTTCTACCGCACCTTCCTTCGGGTCACGGTGCCGGTCTGCATGCCGGCCATCCTGGACATCTCCATGTACCTGTTCCTCAACGCCATGACCACGGTGTCGGCGGTGGTGTTCCTCTATTCGTCGGATACCACGCTGGCCTCGGTGGCGGTGCTGAACATGGATGACGCCGGCGACATCGCCCCGGCCGCGGCCATGGCCATGATGATCGCCTATACCTGCGCCGGGGCGCGCCTGCTGCACGCCCTGTTGACCCGGGGCCTGGCCCGCACCACCCAGGCCTGGCGGCGGCGCTAGCCCCCCAAAAGGGGACGGCGCCGCCCAGGGGAAAGGCGGCGCCGTCTTGTCAGCACCGCAAGGGGGGCGCGGCGCTGCGGAGGAAAGAGTGTGCTAGTCGCGGCGGGCGCGGCGACGCCAGGCCAGGGCCAGCAGGCCGGGGAGCATGAGCAGGGCCGAAGCCGGGGCCGGGATCTGGCCCTGGAAGGTGGAGCCGCCGCCGTTGGGGCTGCCCGAGCCTTCGGGGGTGTCATCGGGGCCGGCCTCGTCGCCGGCCAGGGTCAGCAGCGTGTCCTCGAACGGGGTCTGTTCGCCGTCGCCCTCGGAACCGTCGCCGTCACCGGTGCCGTCGCCCGCGGTATCGCCGCCGGTATCACCACCGCCCGTGTCGCCGCCGCCGGTGTCGCCGCCGCCGGTGTCGCCGCCGGTATCGCCGCCGCCGGTATCACCGCCAGTGTCGCCGCCAGTGTCGCCGCCGGTATCGCCACCGCCGGTGTCGCCGCCGGTATCACCGCCGCCGCCACCACCCGTGCCGCCACCGGTGCCGCCGGTGCCGCCGCCGCCAGTGCCGCCGGTGCCGCCGCCGCTGTCGCCGTCACCGCCGCCGGTCACGCCGGGGAAGGTGCCGGTGACCTGGGGGAAGGGCTGGCTGTCGCCGGGGTCGGCGCTGGCCAGGATCACGTCGCCGGAAACGCCCGGTTCGGCGTTGCCGTCCAGCACCACGATGTCGGTCTGCTCGTCTTCCTTCTTGCCCTTGGCGCTGCCGGGCACCGTTTCGCGCATGGACAGGTCGCCCATGTCCAGCTCATCGGAATCCACCACGAAACTCAGGGGGTCCTCGACGGACGCCTCGGTCAGCAGCACGTCGGGGCCCAGGGCGTCGCCGCCCTGGGGCGTGAACTCGTCGGCCGTGGCCACATGGGCATTGGGGCGCTTGCCGTGCTTGCGCCGCTCTTCTGACAGGGCCTGTAGGATGGGATCCTCAACAGCGGTGGCGTCCTGGTCCTGGCCCATCTGTTCTAGGGCCGACGGGAACAGGTAGTCACCCAGAAGCCAGGCGCCGGCCGGAACGGCCAGCAGGATGGCGGCGCCGGTCCCGGTCAGGGCGGCGATCCGCTTGGCCTTGGATCGAAAGGACCGTCTTTTTCTATAGAGCGGCATGTGTGGCGACCTCTAAAAAAAGGAACGTCAATTGCCCAATACAAAGCAAGCATCGTGCCAGAACGGCATTATATAAGGAAAATCAAAGAATTAGGTGGATCACGCGGGTGATCTTAGTTTCGATTCCGTAAAAAAATCTTACGGAATCCCGGTGCTGGACCGGCCTGCGGACGGCAAAACGGCGCGTCCCTGGGGGGGCGCGCCGTGGATCGAACCGGGGGTTGGACCGGGGGTCGTCGGAGGCGCCGGCGGCCGAGGCCGCCGGCGGGCCGGAAAGGCGGATCAGCGGGCCGTTTCGTCGTCCGCGTCGGCGGCGTCACCGGCTTCGGCTTCGGCGTCCAGGTCCGCCTCGGCCAGCTCGGCGGCATCCTCGGGATGTTCGAACATGGCGGCGGCCTGCTCCTCGGCGGCCTCCTCCTCGTGCTCGTCCTCTTCCTCCATGCCGACCAGCGCCTTGCCGGTCTGGGCCTGGATCTCGGCCTCTTCCATGGACCGGGCCACGTTGGCGGTCACGGTCACGGCGACTTCGGGGTGCAGGTTCACCACCACGTCGTGCAGGCCCAGGGTCTTGATGGGCTGGGCCAGGGCCACCTGGCTGCGGACCACGGTGTAGCCGGCCTCGGTCACCGCCACGGCCACGTCGCGGGCGTTCACCGACCCGTACAGCTGCCCGGCCTCGCCGGCCTGGCGGACCAGGGTGACGACCACGTCGGTCATCTTGGCGGCCACGGCCTCGGCTTCCGAGCGGCGCTCCAGGTTGGCGGCCTCAAGCTGGGCGCGCTGGGTATCGAAGTGCTTCCTGTTCTCGTCCGTCGCCCTCAGGGCCTTCTTCTGGGGCAGAAGAAAGTTGCGGGCATAGCCGGGCTTGACCGAGACGACATCGCCCATCTGGCCCAGCTTCTCGATGCGCTCCAAAAGAATGACTTGCATGTCCCTACTCCTCGTCCCGTCTCGCGGGCTCTCAACCGGAAGCGCCGTGGGGGTCGTCGGGCGGTGCGAACCGCCGCCGGATCCCCGACCATTGCTCCACCAGGCCCGTTGCCGCGATCACCACGATCGGCCAGCCGGCCAATATCACCACCATGTAGAACGCCGCCAGGACCAGTCCCGGGTAGGGCGCCCTGGGAACCAGGGTGTGAACCACCGCCAGCCCCAAAAACACGTACGGCACGGCGAGCACAACCACGAGGTTGCGGCCCATGTACCGCATTTCGGGCCAGGCCATCAAGGACCCGGCCAAGGCCACCACGGCCGCCGCCACCAGCAGGCCGGTCAGCCCGTGGGGCAGCTCCAACGCCCGGAAGGGCGTCGGCGGCCGCCGGTTGCGCCCCGCCCGCACCAGGATGGCCTGGGCGATGGCGCCGTTGACCACCACCATCAGGGTCCAGGAGCCGGCCACGGCGCCCGGGAAGACCTGGGCAAAGGCCCCCGTCACCCGCAGCCGCGCCTCGGCCCCCAACCCCGGCATCACCGCCGCCAGGGACCGGTCCAGGAACCCGGACACCCAGGCTTCGGTGCCGCCTTCGGCGCCCATGGTGGCCAGGAACCCCAGCACCAGCATGGCCGCCGCCTGGACCACCA
>JAGREA010000486.1 GCA_020446745.1 Rhodobacterales bacterium
AGATGCCGGTGACGCCCGTTTTCGCCACCCCCTCGGCGAACCCCGGCTCGTCGGACCAGGCCTCGCAGCCGATCACCCGGATGCGCGGCTCCAGGGTCTCGCGGTCGATGCGCACCCGTTCGATGGCCCCCGGCGCGGCCCGCTGGCCGGCGGAGATCTGCGCCCCCTCAAAGGCCGGACCGGTGGGCGACGAGGCGGCGAACAGGCGCTCCCGGTTGCCCAGGATGATTTCCGCGTTGGTGCCCACGTCGATCAGCAGCACCGGCTCGTCGGACCGGTGGGGCGCTTCCGACAGGGCCACGGCGGCGGCATCCGCCCCCACGTGGCCGGCGATGCAGGGCAGCACGTAGGCCCGGGCCCCCGGGTTCAGGTCCAGATCCAGGTCCGTGGCGCGGATGTCCAGCGCCGTGTCCACGGCCAGGGCGAAGGGCGCCGCGCCCAGGGGTGCCGGGTCCAGGCCCAGCAGCAGGTGGTGCATCACCGGGTTGCCCACCAGGGCCATGTCCAGGATGTCCGTGCGGTCCACGCCCCCATCGCGGCACAGGTCGCCGGCCAGGGCGTTCAGGGCGGCGCGCACGGCGGCGGTCATCTCGCCGGCCCCTTCCGGGTGCATCATGGCGTAGGACACGCGGCTCATCAGGTCCTCGCCAAAGCGGATCTGCGGGTTCATGGCCCCGGCCGAGGCCAGCACGGCGCCGTCGGCCAGGTCGCACAGGTGGGCGGCGATGGTGGTGGAACCCACGTCCACGGCCAGGCCCAGGGCCCGTTCGTGGAAGCCCGGCCACACGGCGATGACGCCGCGCCGGTCGTGCACGGCCACGGTGACGGCGCGTTTTCCCTTCGAGAGCGCCCCTTGCAGGGCCCGCAGGGCGGCCAGGTCCCAGTCCGGCGCCGCGTCCAGGCCCCGGGCGACCAAGCGGGCGCCGATGCGTGCCGCCTCGCCGTCGGCCGTGCCCAGGTCGGCCTCGGGCACCTCCACGTAGTGCAGGTGGATGATCGGGTCGACGGCCACGGGCCGGGCGTCGGCGCGCTTGCGCACCAGGGGGCGGTGGACCTGGCTTTCCGGCGGCACGTCCACCACCATGTCGCCTTGCACCACGGCCGAGCAGCCCAAGCGGCGCCCCTTGATCAGGCCCTTCTTGGCGTCGAAGCGGGTTTCCCGTTCGGTCCAGGGGCCGGCGTTGTCGGGGTCGCTGGTCAGGCCGTGCTTGTCGAACCGGCCCGTGCCCACGGTGACCTGACAGCGGCCGCAGATGCCCCGCCCGCCGCACACGGAATCCAGGTCCACGCCCAGGGCCCGGGCGGCGTCCAGCAGGCTGGTGCCTTCGGGGAACTCCCCACGGCGGCCCGACGGGGTGAAGACGACCTTGGGCACGGCGCCTCAGACGCCTTCGCGCCGGGCCCGGCGGCCGCCCCGGCGGCGCCCGGCGGCGGGCGCGGCACCGGCGGCCATACCCCCCCTGGCGTCCTCGCGGAAGCGGGCGATCCAGGCCATGCAGTTGCGGTCGGTGCCCATCATCACGTTGGCGCCCATGATGCCGGCCATTTCCGGCTCGTGCAGGGGGTTCATGATGGCCGAGGTCATGCCCGCCCCGGCGGCCATGGACAGGAAGGCGGCGTTCAGGCCGTGGCGGTTGGGCAGGCCGAAGCTGATGTTGGACGCGCCGCAGGTGGTGTTCACCTTCAACTCCTCGCGCAGGCGGCGGATCAGGCGAAGCGCCTGCAGCCCGGCCCCGTGCATGGCCCCGGCCGGCATGACCAGGGGGTCGACCACCACGTCGGCGCGGGGGATGCCGAAGTCCTCGGCCCGCTCGACGATCTTTTTCGCCACCTGGAAGCGCACGTCCGGGTCCTCGGAAATGCCCGTTTCGTCGTTGGAGATGGCGACCACGGCGGCGCCGTATTTCTTCACCAGGGGCAGCACCACCTCCAGCCGCTCCTCCTCGCCGGTCACGGAATTCACCAGGGCCTTGCCCCGGTAGACGGCCAGGCCGGCTTCCAGCGCCTCGACGATGGACGAATCGATGCTCAGCGGTACGTCGGTCAGGGACTGCACGAGTTGCACCGTTTCAGCCAGGATGCGCGGCTCGTCGGCCAGGGGAATGCCGGCGTTCACGTCCAGCATGTGGGCCCCGGCGGCCACCTGGGCCAGGGCGTCGGCGGTCACCCGGGTATAGTCGCCCGCCGCCATCTCGGCGGCCAGCAGCTTGCGGCCCGTGGGGTTGATGCGCTCGCCGATGACCACGAACGGGCGCTCGAAGCCGATCACGACCTCGCGGGTGGCGGAACTGACGACGGTATCGGTCATGGCCGGGTCCCCTGCTGGTGGGTTGGTCCTTCTTCTTAGCCCGCCCGGCGGGGCGTCGGATATTCCCAATGCGACCGGCTACGCTTCCACGGCGGCTTCGGCGGCGGCCTGGTCCAGCACCACCCGTTCGCCCACCTGGGCCACGGCCCCCTCGGTGGCGGCCAGACTGGGGTTGGCCTCGCGGCGCCAGGGCTGGCGCTCCTTCAGGATGCCCGAGTCGTGGACGATCTCGGCCACGAACTCCTCCTGCCGGTAGGCCATGACGTGGACGCCGGACACGCCGGCGATCTCGCGCACCTGCTGGATCAGCTCGACGCAGATCTTCTTGCCCTCGGCCTTCTGCTTCTCGGCCCCTTCCAGGCGCTTGATGATGCCATCGGGGATGTGCACGCCGGGCACGTTGGACCGCATCCAGCGGGCCGCCCGGGCCGAGGCCAGGGGCCCCACGCCGATCAGGATGAAGCATTTCTCGTGCAGGCCCAGGTCGCGCACCCGGGCCATGTAGCGTTCCAGTAGGGGGATGTCGTAGCAGTACTGGGACTGCACGAACTGGGCCCCGGCGGCGATCTTCTTGGCCAGGCGGAACGGGCGGTAATCGTAGGGCGGCGCGAAGGGGTTGATGGCCCCGCCCAGGAACACGGCCGGCGGCGTGGTGATGGCCCGGCCCGACAGGAACCGCTGTTCGTCACGCATGGTGCGCAGGGTCTGCAGCAGCGAGATGGAATCCAGGTCGAACACCGGCTTGGCGTCGGGCTGGTCGCCGTTCTGCACCCCGTCGCCGGACAGGCACAAAATGTTGGCCACCCCCATGGCCGCCGCCCCCAGCACGTTGCCCTGGATGGCGATGCGGTTGTGGTCGCGGCACGAGATCTGCATCACCGGGGCGTAGCCGATGCGGGTCAGCAGGGCGCAGATGCCGACGCTGGACATGTGGCAGTTGGCGCCCGAGCCGTCGGTGGCGTTGATGCCGTCCACCCAGCCCTCGAACACGGCGGCGCGCTCGTACACATCGTTGGGGTCGGCGGAATCCGGCGGGTTCAGTTCCGCCGTCACGGCGAACTCGCCGCGCCGCAGCACCCGCTCCAGCCGGCCGCGCGAGGTGTGGCCCGGCAGGGGCGGCAGGGGGGCGCCGGGGTCGCGGGGGTCGCTGTCCAGGTGCGGGGTCATGGCGCCGCCTCCTCGGAGTTGGCGGCGTCGCGGGCCGCCGCCGCCCGGGCGGTGACCCGCAGCCACGACGAGGTGCCGCGCAGGCTGTGGTCCACGGGCGGCTGCACGGTGTGGATGGCCTCGCCGCCGGCCATCTGCCGGCTGCCCTGCCAGCCTTCCACCCACACGCAGGGCATGTCGGGTTCCACCTCGCAATTGCCGTTGGCCCGCACCCCGCCGCAGGGGCCGTTGCGCAGGCCCTTGGGGCAGTTCATGGGGCACGACATGCCGGTTTTCGACAGGGCGCATTCGCCGCACATGCGGCAGTCGAACACGAACGCCTTCACCGTGCGTTCCACCAGCACCACGGGCTTTTCCACCCGCTGGTAGCCGACGGCCTTCCACAGGGGATGCAGGCCCAGGAACAGGTCGGCCAGCAGGGTGTAGACCTTTTCCAGGAACCCGGCGTGACGCACCGCCCACAGGCGGATGGTGAAGGCCGAGCGGGCCCGCCGTACCGGGCCGGTGCCGGCCGGTTCGTAGGCCGAGGGCACGGGCATGTCAGGCGGCCTCCGCCCCGCCGGTGGCCACCAGGCGGGCCAGGCGGGCGTCGTCGTAGTCGGTTTCCAGGCGGCTCGCGGCGGCGTCGGCCAGGGCCTCCAGGTCGCCGTCCACCGGCTGGGGATCGCCCCGCCGCCACTGGGCCAGGTAGGCGTCGGTGTCGCGCGCGCCGCCGCGCATGGCGGCCCGGTCGATGGCTTCCTGGAACCGGTCGGCGAGCGGACGCTTGGCGGACCTGCGCCCGGCCTTGACGATCACCTGGGCCGGGATGTCACGCCAATAGACGATGGTCAGGCTGGCCATGGGGCGCCGCTCCCTCCAACACGGTGGTCAACCGGCCCAGCCCGGTGAACCGGTGGGCATAGGCCAGACCCAGGCGCTCGGCCGCCTTGCGCGCCGCCGCTTCCAGGGCTTCGTCCTCGGTCTGGGCCAGGTACATCAGGGTGGTGTAGTTGCCGAAATAGGTGTCGCGCAGCTGCGGGTGGCGGTCCAGGCCCAGGCCCTTCCACACGATGGTGTCGAACTGGCGCACCAGGTAGTCGGTCAGGTAGAAGGTGCCGGGCTCGGCCTCGGCCAGCTGGGCGAAGTCGTCCTCGCCGGCATAGGTGGCGTAGCAGTGGTCGCCGGGCATGCGCTCGGCGCCGTATTCGTCCACCACCCGGTCCAGGGCGCCGCCGGTGCCGCAGTCGCCGTACATCACCACCGTGCGGTCGTATTTGCCCCGGGCGGCGTCCAGGCGGGCCCGCAGCAGGGCGGGGATGCGGGCCGGCCGGTTGTGCAGGTCGGCCGGCAGGCAGGTCAGGGACATGTGGGACCAGCCGTGGGCGGCGATCAGGCCCGTCACCTCCCGCGCCAGGGCCCCGCAGGCGATGATCAGCGTGCGGGGGGGTGTGTTCGGCGGGGTGACGGCGGCCGCCATGGCACCGGGCTCAGCCGGCGCCGGCCATTTGCGCCGCGGCCGAGCCCTGGCGCCGTTCCATGAACGACTTGGCGATCTCCACGGCCACGGCGGCGTCGCGGCAATAGGCGTCGGCGCCCACGGACTGGGCGAATTCCTCGTTCAGCGGCGCGCCGTCCACCAGGACGATGTAGTCGCTGCGGATGCCCTTCTCCACCAAAGTGTCCACCACCACCTTCATGTAGGGCATGGTGGTGGTCAGCAGGGCCGACATGCCCAGGATGTCGGGCTGGTGTTCCTCCAGCGCCGCCAGGTAGTCCTCCACCGGGTTGTTGATGCCGATGTCGATGACCTCGAACCCGGCGCCCTCCATCATCATGGAGACCAGGTTCTTGCCGA
>JAGREA010000487.1 GCA_020446745.1 Rhodobacterales bacterium
CCGTCGCTCCCGCGAAGGCGGGAGCCTAATGGCGTTGGATGCCGGTGCGCGCCCTCTCCCGGTTGTTTGAACCACAGAGACACAGAGGCACAGAGAGGGCCGGACCCTCACTGGCGACGATGTGCGTTTTTCGGAGGATGTTCAGTAGACACAGAGAGCACAGAGAAAGAATGAGGCGCGCTCCGCGCGCAATCCCTTCTGCTTCGCGCAGCGAAGCCTCTGTGTCCTCTGTGCCTTCTCTGTGCTCTCTGTGTCCCCTGTTCGTCGGTGCCGCCTGCACAGCCCATGAGGTGAGGCACAACCTTTAACCCGGCACGCCCTCTCTGTGCCTCTGTGTCTCTGTGGTTCAAACAACCGGGAGAGGGCGCGCACCGGCATCCAACGCCATTAGGCTCCCGCCTTCGCGGGAGCGACGGTAGGAAATAGCGGGAGCGACGGTGGGGGAAGTGGGAAAGACGGCAGGGGAACGGGGGGGGGTGCGTGGCCCCTACAGCACCTTGTACATGAAGGTCGCTCCAAAAAGGCGGCCCGGCTCGATGGGGTCCAGGCAGAAATCCGGGATCACGCCCACGGTCACGTAGCCCAGGGACCGGTACAGCGGTTCGGCCAGGTCGCCGGTGCGGGTGTCCAGGGTCAGCAGGGTGCGGCCCAGGCGGCGGGCCTCGGCCTCCAGGGCCGCCATCAGGGCCCGGGCGATGCCGCGCCGCCGGGCATCGGGGTGGACCAGCAGCTTCGAGACCTCGGCCCGGTGCGGCTGGTTGGGGGGCGTGTCCGTGCCCAGCATCACCGTGCCGACGATGGCGCCGTCGCCGTCGCGGGCCACCCACAGGCGCCGGGTGCCGGCCCGGGCCGGCGGCAGGGCCTTATCGGCCCAGAAGGCCGAGGCCTGGGCCACGGAAAAGGGCAGCACGAAGTTCACGTTGGCCCCGGCCAGAACGCAGGCGTGCAGCAGCGCCCCCAGGTCGTCCAGGCGGGCGGCCAGGCCGTCGGCGTCCAGGGGGGAAACGGTCACGGCGTCGGTCATGGTCACACCAGGAACAGCAGGTAGCGGGCCCCCGCGTCGGGCGGGGTTTCGAAGGCGCTGGCGCCGGTCAGGCGATAGCGCAGGCAGTCCCCCGGCTCCAGGGCGTGGGCCACGCCGTCCAGGGTCACGGTCAGGCGGCCGTCCCGCAGTACCAGGTGGTGCTCCAGCCCGGCACGGGGCGGCCGGTCGTAGTCGATGCGCGCCCCCGGGGGCAGGGTGCCGTCCAGCACCTCGCCGGCCAGGGTGCGGGCCGGCGGCGACACCGACCGGCGCACGAAGCCGCTGGCCCGGTCGGTCCACACGGGCTGGTCGGCCCGGCGCACCAGGGGGGCGTGGTCGTCCTCCACCATCAGCATCAGGCGCGAAAGGGGCAGGTCGTGGGCCGCGCACAGGCGCCCCAGCACCGCCGCCGTGGGGCTCACCTCGGCCTTTTCCAGGCGCGACAGGGTGGCGCGGCTGACGCCGCTGCGTTGGGCCAGGTCGTCCAGGGTCCAGCCCCGGTCGGCCCGCAGGGTCCGAAGGCGCTCGGCCAGGCGGTCGTCCAGGGCCGTATCGATTGCGGGTGAGGTTTCCATATTCGAGATAATCTCTCAAATACGGGAAAAGGGCAAGGGCGCGGCCTATTCGGCGGCGTGCGCGCCGTGGCGGACGGCGTCAGCGGGGGGGTTGCCGGAATCGCCGTCGCCCAGGGTTTCCAGCGCTCTGGCCGTCTCCTGCTGGCGGGCCCACATGGCGGCGTACAGGCCATCGGCGGCCATCAGGGCGGCGTGGGTGCCGCGCTCGGCCACCCGGCCGTCCTCCAGCACCAGAATTTCGTCGGCGTCCACCACCGTGGACAGGCGGTGGGCGATGACCAGGGTGGTGTGGCCGGCCGCCACCTGGCGCAGCTCGTCCTGGATGGCCTGTTCCGTGTGGCTGTCCAGCGCCGAGGTGGCCTCGTCGAACACCAGCACCCGGGGCGCCTTCAGGATGGTGCGGGCGATGGCCACGCGCTGCTTCTCGCCGCCGGAAAGCTTCAGGCCCCGTTCGCCCACCAGGCTGTCGTAGCCGTCGGGCAGGCCGGCGATGAAGTCGTGGATGCGGGCCTGGCGGGCGGCGGCGACGATTTCGTCCTCGCTGGCCCCGGGGCGGCCGTAGGCGATGTTGTAGCGGATGGTGTCGTTGAACAGCACCGTGTCCTGGGGGACGATGCCGATGGCCCGGCGCAGGCTGTCCTGGCCCACGGCGCGCAGGTCCTGGCCGTCGATGGTCACCCGGCCGCCGTCCACGTCGTAGAAGCGGAACAGCAGCCGCGCCAGGGTGGACTTGCCGGCCCCGCTGGTCCCCACCACGGCCAGCTTGCGGCCCGGCGGGATGGCGAACGACACCCCCTTCAGCACCGGCCGGCGGGGGTCGTAGGCGAAGGTCACGTCCTCGAAGGCCACGGCGCCGCCGTCCACCTTCAGGGCGGGGGCATCGGGGGCGTCGCGCACCTCGGGCGCCTGGTCCAGCAGGCCGAACATGGCCTCCATGTCGGCCAGGGAATGCTTGATCTCGCGGTACACCGAGCCCAGGAAGTTGAGCGGCAGGAACAGCTGCAGCAGGTAGGTGTTGACCAGCACGAAGTCGCCCACGGTCATGGTGCCTTCGCGCACCCCGCTGGCGGCCAGGATCATCACCGCCGTCACCCCCACGGCAATGATCGCCCCCTGGCCCGTGTTGAGCAGCGACAGCGACAGCTTGGACTTCACCGAGGCCGCCTCGTAGGCCGCCAGGGCCCGGTCGAAGCGCCGGGATTCATGGTCCTCGTTGTTGAAGTATTTGACCGTTTCGTAGTTCAGCAGGCTGTCGATGGCCTTGGTGTGGGCTTCCGAATCCGATTCGTTCATCTGCCGGCGGTGGACGATGCGCCATTCGGTGATCAGCAGGGTCCACACCACGTAGGCGGCGATGGTGCCGGCCGTCACCCCGGCGAACCAGGCGTTGAACATGCCCCACAGCAGCGCGCAGACCAGGGCCACCTCGATCACCGTGGGCACGATGTTGAACAGCATCACCCGCAGCATGTATTCGATGCCCCGGCTGCCGCGCTCGATGGCGCGGCTCAGGCCGCCGGTCTGGCGATCCAGGTGGAAGCGCAGCGACAGGCGGTGCAGGTGGCGGAAGCAGGTCAGGGCCAACTGCCGGATGGCCCGCTCGGATACCTTGGCGAACAGGGCGCCCTGGGCCTCGCGGAAGGCCAGGGCCGCCAGGCGCGCCGCGCCATAGGCCAGCAGCAGCCCCACGGGCAGGGCCACGGCCAGGTGGCCGGTGGCCAGGCCGGCACCGGCGGCCGGGCCGGTCAGGGCATCCACGGCGTGCTTC
>JAGREA010000054.1 GCA_020446745.1 Rhodobacterales bacterium
CGGCGAAGCGCCGGTCCACCCGTTCGTTCCGCTTGGGCCGCTGGCGGCGCCACAGCAGGTCGGCCTCGGGCACGCCGTCGGTCAGGAAAGCCACGGTGACCCGCCCGCCCCGCGCCAGGGCCCGGCAGATCAGGGCGGCGCAGCCCACCACCTCGTCGTCGGGATGGGGCGCCAGGACCAGCACCCGGCGGCCGAAGGGGTCGTCGCTCACCCCGGGTCCCCCAGGGCGCGGCGCCACACGGGCAGCAGGTCTTCCAGCAGCACGTCGTCCCACGACCGCAGGTCCGCTTCGGCGCTGGCCCGGGCGGCCCGGCCCAGGGCGGCCAGGCGGTCCCGGTCGGCGGCCAGATCGGCCACGGCGGCGGTCCAGGCGGCCGGATCGTCGCCGTCCAGGACCAAACCCGTGCGGCCGGGCGCCACCAGGCGCCCCATGCCCGAGCGGCCGTTGACCAGCACCGGCAGGCCGGCCGCCAGGGCCTCCTGGGCCACGTTGCCGAACACCTCGACCCCCGAGGGCATCAGGAACAGGTCCGCCCCGGCATAGATCCGGGCCAGGGTGGGCCGGTCCAGCACCCCCGGGCAGGTGGCATGGGGGCCCAGCAAATCCAGAATACGCGCCCGGTCTTCCCCCGCCCCGGCGCAGAACAGGTGCAGGGGCAGGCCCCTATCCAAGGCCCCGCGCAAGGCCCGGGCCGCCGTCATCACGCTCTTGCCTCGGTTCAGGCGGCCGACGAACAGGGCCACCACCCGGTCCTGCGGCACACCGAAGGTGGCCTCCAGCCAGGCCCGGTCGCGCCGCGCCGGGTGGAACAGGTCGCGGTCGATGCCCCGGCCCAGGTAGCCCACCCGCTCCTCGGGCAGCACGGCGAGCGCGCGCTCCATCTCGTCGGGACGCGACACCAGGGCGTGGGCGCAGCGGGCCTGGTGGCGGGCCAGGTCGCGCAGGGCCCGGCGTTCGGCCACGCCGTCCACGCCCAGGCCGTCCAGCAGGGCCTTGGCGGCCCAGGTGTCGCCCAGCCAGCGTTCCACCGTGCGGCGGGTGAAGATGCGGGCGTAGCCGGGGGTGTCGGTGTGGATGGAGTTCACTACCGGCTGGCCCGTGCGGGCCGCCACCCGCAGGGCCGTGCGGGCGAAGCAGAAGAAGCCGTCGGTGGTGTGGATCAGGTCGAATCCGCCCAGCAGCCGGGCCAGGCGCCGGTGGTGGCGGCCCAGGTCCGTGTGGTCCGGCAGGTGCGACATGAGCGGCAGGCGCCGGGTGCTGAGCACCGGCGGCAGGACGTGCTGAACCACGTTGGCGGCCACCGGGCGGCGGGCCTCGGTGGTGCCGGAAAAGAACAGGGTCAGGTCCAGACGGTCCGGGTGGCGGGCCGCGGCGGCGCCCAGGCTTTCCCAGCACTTCACGTGGCCGCCGGCGGTGGGCGACAGTTCCAGGTCCACCAGCACGGCCACCCGGGGCCGGCGGGTGCGGTCCGGCGTCGTTTCGGGGGCCGACGTCGTGGGCAGCGGATGGCGAAGGACGCTCATGACGCCCCCTTCCCGACCCAGCGCGACAGGCCCTCGCGCTCGGCCAGCATCCAGGCCAGCAGGCCCGGCAGGCCGTTCAGCAGTTCCCTGGCCCGGCGCGCCACGGCCAGGGCCAGGGCCGTTTCCAGGTCGAGCCCAGCCAGCAGGCCGGCGGCGACGATGCCGCCCTCCTGCACCCCCACGGCACCGGGGATCAGGAACGCGGCGCTGCGGGCCGCCTGGCCCAGGGCCTCGACGGCCAAGACCGCCACAACGCCCACCGGCTGACCCATGAACCACAGCAGGATGGCCGTTTCCCCGGCCCGCACGAACCAGCCGCCGAAGCGCCAGGCGAAGCAGCCGGCCAGGGCCTTGCGGTCGCGGTACAGATCGGCCATGCGGGCCTCCACGTCCGCCACCCCGGCGGCCAGCCCTTCCAGGCGCGGCCCCAACCGCTGCCCGATGCGCGACAGCCCGCCGGCCCGCTGGGCGGCCACGAAGCCGGCGATCAGGGCCGCCGCCGCCAGCACGGACAGCACCGCTCCCGTGGCATCGCCCGTGCCCGCCAAGGGGATGAGGGCGACAACGGTGAAGGCCAGTTGGGCCGCCAGACCGACGGTGAAGTCCACCACCACCGAGGCCCCGGCCCAGCCGCCGGCGACTCCCCCCAGGCGGATCAGGCGGGCCCGGGCCACATCGCCCCCCACCTGGGCCACGGGCAGCAGGCTGTTGACCGACTCGCCGATCCAGCGGTCGCGCAGGGTGCGCAGGAAAGTCGGGCGCGGCGCGGGGAACAGGCGGGCCCAGCCGGCGGCGTCGCAGGCGATGGGCAGGAAGCGGTAAACCGAGACCGCCAGCACGCCCCAGCCGGCGGCCGCCACGGCGTGCCACAGGTCCGCCGGGTCGGCCTGGGCCAGGATCAGCGCCAGGACCGCCAGGCCGGCCACCAGGGCCAGCAGGGACACGAGACGGGGGCGGGTCATGGGGCTTCCCTATCACGCCCGCCGGCGCCGCCGCAACGGTTTGATTTTGTTGGAATTATGACAGTTCTTAACCGCTATTGACCGCTCAGGTATCCGTTGTCGCGGAACCAGGCCACGGCGTCCCGGATCGCCTCGGCCCCCAGGCGGTGGGTGTAGCCCAGGTCCCGCTCCGCCTTGGCCGACGAGAAGTACATGCGCTTGGCCGCCATGCGCAGGCCGTCCACGGTGACGAAGGGCTCGCCGTCGCCGCCGGACAGGCGGGCCACGGCCTCGGCCGCCCAGGCGAGGGGGAACAGGGGCCCGCGCGGCAGTTTGACCTTCGGCGGCGGGCGCCCCACGGCCAGGGCGACCTCGGCCAGGATGTCTTTCAGGCCCATGTCCTGGCCGCCCAGGACGTAGCGCTCGCCCACCCGGCCCCGGTCGAAGGCCAGCAGGTGGCCGGCCGCCACGTCGTCCACGTGGGCGATGTTCAGGCCCGTGTCCACATAGGCCGGCATGCGGCCCGAGGCGGCCTCGACGATCATGCGGCCCGTGGGCGTGGGCTTGATGTCGCGCGGCCCGATGGGGGTGGAGGGGTTGACGATGACCACCGGCAGGCCCTCGGCCGCCACCGCGGCCCGCACCGCTTCCTCGGCCCGGAACTTGGACTGCTTGTAGACGCCGATCATGTCGCCGTAGGTGACGGGCGTGTCCTCGTTGCCCGCCCCGCCGCCCTTGGGAATGCCCAGCACGGCGACGGAACTGGTGTAGACCAGCCGCGCCGCTCCGGCCTCGGCCGCCGCCCGCAGCACGGCCAGGGAGCCGTCCACGTTGGCCCGGAACATGGCCGCCGGGTCGCGCACCCACAGGCGGTAGTCGGCGGCCACGTGGAAAAGGCCCGTGCAGCCCCGGGCGGCGCGGACGAGCGACGGCGGGTCCAGCAGGTCGCCTTCCGCCACCTCCAGGTCCAGGCCGGCCAGGTTGCGGCGGTCGCTGCCGGGCCGGGCCAGGGCCCGCACGGCCTGTCCCCGGGCCAGCAGGGCCCGCGCCACGGCGGCGCCCACGAAGCCGGTGGCGCCGGTCACCAGGATGGTCATGAAGGCTGTCCCTTGTTTCCACGGCCCTTGCCCCCCGGTTTTAGCAACCCTGGCGCCTCACGACAGCCCTTCAAATTCCCGCCCGTCTTCCTTATGTTCCCAGAATTCAATCCCACAGAACCAAGGGCGCACCTGCCGTGGACGCCAGCGCTTCCGTCGACCCGCGTGACCTGACCGTGATCCTGGCCCAGCCCCGGGGCTTCTGCGCCGGCGTGGAACGGGCCATCGAGATCGTCGAGCGGGCCATCATCAAGTACGGCCCGCCCGTCTACGTGCGCCACGAGATCGTGCACAACAAGCGGGTGGTGGAAACCCTGCGCGCCAAGGGCGCCGTGTTCGTCGAGGAACTGGACGAGATTCCCGACGACGCCATCACCGTGTTCAGCGCCCACGGCGTGTCGCGCAAGGTGGTGGAGGATGCCCAGGCCCGCACCCTGCCGGTGCTGGACGCCACCTGCCCCCTGGTCTCCAAGGTCCACAAGGAAGGCCAGAACCACGTGACCCGGGGCCGCGAGGTGGTGCTGATCGGCCACCGGGGCCATCCCGAGGTGGAAGGCACCCTGGGCCAGATCCCCGGCACCGTGCACCTGGTGTCCACCGTGGCCGACGTGGCCAAGCTGCCCCTGCCCCAGGACGCGGCCCTGGCCTACGTGACCCAGACGACGCTGAGCGTGGACGACACCCGCGACATCATCGAGGCCCTGAAGGCCCGCTTCCCGAAGATGGTGGGGCCCGACGTGAAGGACATCTGCTACGCCACCCAGAACCGCCAGGCGGCGGTGCGGGAACTGGCCGCCCAGGTGGACATCCTGCTGGTGGTGGGGGCCAAGAACAGCAGCAATTCCAACCGCCTGCGCGAGATCGGCACGGAAATGGGCGTGCCCAGCTGCCTGATCGACGACGCCACGGACCTGGACCCGGCCTGGTTGGACCACGCCAAGGTCATCGGCGTGACGGCCGGGGCCTCGGCGCCCGAGGAACTGGTGGACGAGTTGATCGCCCACCTGGGCCGGTTCGGCAAGGTCAACGTGCGGGCTTTGGAAGGCGTTCAGGAAAGCATGATGTTCAAATTGCCCCGCGAACTGCAGGACGTGACGCCATGACCGTTCCCGTGATCCAGCAGGTGCGCGTGGGGGCCTACATCATGGGCCAGCGCCTGAAACGCAACGACCGCTACCCCCTGGTGCTGATGCTGGAACCCCTGTTCCGCTGCAACCTGGCCTGCGAGGGCTGCGGCAAGATCGACTACCCCGACGCCATCCTGAACCGGCGCCTGAGCGTGCAGGACTGCCTGGACGCGGTGGACGAATGCGGCGCCCCCATCGTTTCGATTCCCGGCGGCGAGCCGCTGCTGCACAAGGAAATCGGCGAGATCGTCGACGGCATCGTGGCGCGCAAGAAGTTCGTCTACCTGTGCACCAACGCCCTGCTGCTGGAAAAGAAGCTGGACCGCTTCAAGCCCACGCCCTACCTGACCTTCTCGGTCCACCTGGACGGCGACAAGGAACACCACGACCGGGCGGTCAGCCAGGACGGCGTCTACGACCGGGCCGTGGCGGCCATCCGCGAGGCCCGCAAGCGCGGCTTCCGGGTGACCATCAACACCACCCTGTTCGACTATGCCGAGCCGGCGCGGTTCGCCGCGTTCATGGATTTCGCCTGCCACGACCTGGACGTGGAAGGCGTGACCATCGCCCCCGGCTATGCCTACGAACGCGCCCCCGACCAGCAGCATTTCCTGAACCGGGAACGCACGAAGACCTTCTTCCGCGACCTGTTCCGCCTGGGCAAGGGGCGCAAGTGGCGCTTCAACCAGTCCAGCCTGTACCTTGATTTCCTTGCCGGAAATCAGCGCTACGACTGCACGCCCTGGGGCAATCCCACGCGCAACGTGTTCGGCTGGCAGCGGCCCTGCTACCTGATCGGCGAGGGCTATGCCCAGACCTTCAAGGAGCTGATGGAAGACACCGACTGGGACGCCTACGGCACCGGCAAGTACGAGAAGTGCGCCGACTGCATGGTCCACTGCGGCTACGAACCCTCGGCCGTGGCCGATACCGTGGCCCATCCCCTGAAGGCCGCCGGGGTGGCCCTGTGGGGGCCGCGCACGGAAGGCCCCATGGTGCCCGACACGCCGCTGGAGGGCCAGCGCCCGGCCGAGTTCGTGTTCGAGGACCTAACCCGCGATCTGGTCCACGGCGAACCGCCCGCCGGTCGCCGCAGCGACGCGGCCTAGGGTCGCCAACGCCACGCCCGTATCCCGGCGCAGCCTGAGCAGCCCCGGCAGGTCCCACGGCCGTTTGGCCAGGGACCGCACCACCGCCGGCACCCGACGGTAGCCCTCGCGGTCCACGCCCCCCAGCACGGCCTTGGGGATGGCCGCCGTGGCCGGGTCCGACACCGCCCGCACCACCAGGAACGGCACCCCCGCCCCATGGGCGGCGATGGCCACGGCGTCGCTTTCCATGTCCACGGCCACGGCCTCCTGGGCCCGGCCCAGGGCCGTCTTGGCGGCCGGGGTCATGACCACCCGGGCCGAACCGGTCAGGCAGCCGCCGTGGGCCCCCTGCCCGGCCGCCGTCAGCACCGCCACCAGGCGGGCCCGCCAGGCGGCGTCCACGGCGTGGTGGGGCTGGTCCTGCTCGCGCACCCGTTCGGCCAGCACCAGGGCGCCGGGCCCCAGGGCCGGGTCCAGGCCGCCGGCGATGCCGAAGCTCATCAGGGCCGTGCAGCCGGCCTCCAGCAGGGCCTGGGCGGCGCGCCCGGCCCGCTTGGGCCCCATGCCGTGGCACAGCACCCGCACGTCCGCCAGGCCGCCCACCGGGCCGGCCATCAGCAGGGCGGCCTCCTCCTGCAGTCCGGTGACGATGCCCAGGCTACAGGCCATAGAGGGGCTGCTTGACGTTGCCGCGCGACAGGTTGCGGTAGCGCGCCAGGGCCCACAGCGGGAAATAGGCGCTGTAGCCGTGGTAGCGCAGGTAGAACACCCGCGGGAAGCCCACGGCATTGAAGAAGGTTTCGTCCCACTTGCCGCCGTCGCGGGGGGCCTGCATCAGGTAGTCGATGCCCCGCTTCACGGCCGGGTGGTCCACCTCGCCGGCCGCCATCAGGCCCAGCAGGGCCCAGGCCGTCTGCGAGGGGGTGGAGGCCTTCACCTCGCCCTTGCGGTTGTGCCAGTAGGTGGAACAGTCCTCGCCCCAGCCGCCGTCGGGGCGCTGGCGGTCCAGCAGCCAGTCCACGGCCTTGCGCACGGGGGGGGCCGACATGTCCTCGCCGGCGGCGTTGAGGGCCGTCAGGGCCGACCAGGTGCCGTAGACGTAGTTGGTGCCCCAGCGGCCGAACCACGAGCCGTCGTCCTCCTGCTCGCCGCGCAGATAGGCCAGGCCCCGGGCCACCGTGGGGTGGTCGCGGTCGTAGCCCAACTGGGCCAGCATGCCGATGCAGCGGGCCGACACGTCCACCGACGGCGGGTCCAGCAGGGCCCCGTGGTCGGCGAAGGGGATATGTTCCAGGAAGTAGTATTCGTTGTCGGCGTCGAAGGCGCCCCAGCCGCCGTTGGCGCTCTGCATGCCGATGATCCAGTCGGCGGCGCGGGTGATGTTCTGGGCGTACGCCTGGGGATCGGCCCGGTGCAGGGCCATGACCACCACCGCCGTGTCGTCCACGTCCGGGTAGTGGTTGTTCCAGTACTGGAAGGCCCAGCCGCCGGATTGCAGGTGGCCCCGGTTGGCGATCCAGTCGCCCCGGGTATCCAGGATCTGGCGGTCCTTCAGCCAGTCGTTGGCGCCGGACACCACGGGCCCGTCGGGGTCGTGGCCGGCTTCCTGCATGGCGTGGCTGGCCAGGCAGGTGTCCCACACCGGCGACAGGCAGGGCTGGCAATAGGCCATGCCGTCGCGGCGCACCAGCAGGCGGTCGATGGCCTGGCGGGTGATCACATAGTCCGGATGGTCCTTGGGATAGCCCAGGACGTCATAGGCCATCAGGGTGTTGGTCATGGCCGGGAAGATGCCGCCCAGGCCGTCCACCCCGTTCAGGCGCTCCTTGATGAAGGCCAGGGCCTTGGCGATGGCCTTGTCGCGCAGGGCCCGGGGGAACAGGGGTTCGGCCAGGCGGGCCGCCTTGTCCACCCCCAGCAGCACCGAACCCAGCCAGTGGCCCGTGGGGTTGTTCAGGTAGGCCCCGTGGCGTTCCGGCGGGGTGAGGAACAGCTCGCGCACATCCACCCGGCGCGGGTTGCGGGCCACGGGCTTCAGGGTGGCCAGGATCAGCAGCGGCACCATCACCGTGCGGCTCCAGTAGGACACCTTGTTGAAGTGGAACGGCGCCCAGCGGGGCAGCAGCATGGCCTCGATGCGCATCACCGGCACGGCGCGCCAGGGAACCTGGCCGAACAGGGCCAGGGCGATGCGGGTGAACACGTTGGCCTTGGCCGCCCCGCCCCGGGCCAGGATGGCTTCGCGCGCCTTGCGCATGTGCGGGGCTTCCGGGTCGTCGCCCACCAGCTTCAGGGCGTAATAGGCCTTCACCGTGGCGCTGATGTCCACGTCGCCGTCGTGGAACAGGGGCCAGCCCCCGTGGTCACCCTGGATGCGCCGCAGGTAGACGGCGATGGCCTGCTCTGTCTCGTCGTCGATCTCGTCCAGGTAATGGTTCAGCAGGATGTATTCGGCCGGGATGGTGGCATCGGCCTCCAGCTCGAACACCCAGTGGCCGTCGTCGCGGCGCTGGCCCGAAAGCCACGACCCGGCCTCGTCGATCAGGCCGTCCAGGCGCGCGTCGAAGCCCGCCGCCGGGTCGGCGGGGTCATCGAATCGGCTGGCGGTCGTTTCCGGCGTCATGGCGCAGAAGTCGCGGTGTTCTCGAAGGTGGACTGGAAGGACGTTTTTGCCGCAGTGCCCGGTCTTGTCAAGAATCCGTCACGCGGGCATGGCCAGGCCGGCCGCCTTGGCGCCCGAGCGGATGGCGCCCTCGATGGTCGCCGGCAGGCCGGTGTCGGTCCAGTCGCCGGCCAGGTACAGGTTGGACCAGTTGGTGACGGTGCCGGGGCGGCGCTGCACCTCGCTGGGGATCTGGGCGAAGGTGGCGCGTTTTTCCTTCACCACCCGGTGGGCCGGCAGGGGCGCCTGGCCCAGGCCGATGATGCGCGTCACCTCGGGCCAGATGCGGTTGGCGATTTCCTCGTTGGTCTCCTCGGCCAGCAGGTCGGCGGCGGAAACGGTGACCGACACCACGTTGCCGCGCTGGAAGATCCACTGCGCCGTGCGCCCGATGATGCCCATCAGGGTGGGTTCCTTGGGCGGCCCGTCCAGGCGGAAATGGGCGTTGACGATGGCCCGGTTGCCGCGCGGCACGGTCAGCCCCGGCACCAGGTCGGCGGCCGGGGCCGGCGGCACGGCCAGGACCACCGCATCCCCGGGGCCCAGGGCCACCGGGTCCTGGCCGGCGATGTCCAGGGCGCCGATGCGGTCGCCGTCCATGTTCAGGCCCCGCAGGCGGGCTCCCATCTGGACCAGGCCGCCGTGGCGCTGGATGTAGTCCAGGGCCGGATCGATCAGCGATTCGCTCAGGCCCTCGCGCACCAGGCGGGGGCGGCAGGCCTTCTCGCCCCGGGCGAAGGTTTCCATGACCACCGGCGCCATCAGCCGGGCCGAGGCCTCCTCGGGATCGGCGTTCAGCGCCGCCACCACGAAGGGCTCCCAGAACCGGCGGAACAGGATGGTGTGCATGTCCAGGCAGTCGGCCACGGTGTGGTTCTTGCCGGCGAACAGGAAGCGGATGCCCTGCAGGTAGCTCTGCACGCTGGCCCGGGGTACCCGGCGGCCGTGGACCAGGATCCACCAGGGGATGGGCCCGGCGTTGGGCCGCACGGTCCAGCGCCGGCCGCTGACCGTATCCAGGAACGGGAATTCGGCCCTGGCCGGCCCGGCCAGGGTGCCCTGGGCGCCGATCAGGTCCAGGTAGTCCATGGTCGCCCGGTTGCCCGACATCATCAGGTGGTTGCCATTGTCGATGCGGCAGCCCATGGCCTCGTCATGGAACGAGCGGCAGCGCCCGCCGGCGTGCTGGGCGCTTTCGTACAGCGTGACCGGCACGCCCCGTTCGGCCAGGCGCACGCCGCAGGACAGGCCCGCCAGGCCGGCGCCGATGATGTGGACCCGTCCCGTCATGCCGACAGCACCCCATAGCGCACGGCCAGCCACAGCTTCTCGCCCTTGGACAGGCGCACGGTGTGGCTCAGGTTGCCCCAGCCGCGGGCCGTCAGGCGGTCCAGGATGCGGCGGTAGACCTGCTGCATCATCACCGCCGGGCGGATCCGGCGGCGGTCGCAGCGGGCCATCAGGGCGTCGGCGCGGGCGAAGCAGGCGGCGGCCCGGTCGGCCAGCTCGGCGCACACTTTAGCCGTGGCCGGATGGCCCAGCACGTCGGGCAGGTCCTGGCCGCCGGCGCCGTGGGCGGCCAGGCGGTCGGCCGGCAGGTACAGGCGGTCCCGCGCCGCGTCCTCGGTCACGTCGCGCAGGATGTTGGTCAACTGCAGGGCCGTGCCCAGGGCATCGGCCAGGGGGTCGCCGGGATCGTCGGGCAGGCCGAACACCCGGTTGCTGAGGCGCCCCACGGCCCCGGCCACCCGGTCGCAATAGAGCAACAGGGCGTCCATGTCGGCCAGGCGCACCCGGGCCCCGGCGTCCATTTCCATGCCGTCGATGATGGCCAGGAAGTCGGCCTGGCGCAGGCCATGGTCGGCGATGGGGCCGGCCAGGGCGGCGGCCAGGGGATCCTGCACCGGCCGCCCGGCGTACAGGTCGTCGACGGCGCCGCGCCAGGCATCCAGGGCGGCGCGCTTCTGGGGCTCGGGATCGGGGCCGTCGGCGATGTCGTCCACCTCGCGGCAGAAGGCGTAGACGGCGAACATGGCGTCGCGCTTGGCCGGCGGCAGCACCCGCATCGCCCAATAGAAGGATGTTCCGGCATGGCGCACCCGGGCCGCGATCTGCTCGCGGCCCAACGGCTGGGCGACGGAGGGGTCCTGCACGTCCATGGCACAATGGATTACACCAGCCGCCCGGTCCCGTCACCCGGAAAGGTCGGGCGGCGGGATCAGCCTGGGGGGTCGTAATGGCGGCCCTTCCAGCCGGCCCCCCGCCCGGCCCAGTGGCGGCGGGCGGAATCCACGGTCATGGCCGTGTACAGCACCCCGGCCAGGGGCAGCAGGAAGCCGTTGAGGGCCGGTTCGTCGTACAGGCGCAGGGTCGGCCGGTAGGCCCAGGCCATGGCCGCCCAGCCCGCCAGGCCGGCGAATCCGGTGATCCGGTCGCCCACGGTGGCGCCCACCAGGGCGGCCACGGGCGGCGCCAGGTACAGCACCGCCATGGCCGCGACGGTGCCCAGCAGCAGCAGCGGCGACCGGCGCAGCTGCACATAGGCCGTGCGGGCCACCATGGACCAGATCTCGCCCAGGCTTTCATAGGCCCGCAGGCTGACCACCCGATCCGTCAAGCCCAGCCAGATCGGCCCCCGGGCCTTCAGCAGGCGGGCCAGGGCGCAGTCGTCGATCACCCGGTCGCGGATCGGCGCCACGCCCCCGGCGGCGTCCAGGGCGGCCCGGCGGGCCAGCATGCAGCCCCCGGCGGCGGCGGCCACGGGGCTGCGCGGATCGTTGACCCGGGGAAAGGGGTAGAGCTTCTGGAAGAAGAACACGAAGGCCGGGATCAGCAGCTTCTCCCACCGCGATTCGGCCCGCAGGCGCACCATCAGCGACACCAGGTCCAGGCCGTCGGCCCGGGCCTTGGCCACCAGGCGGCGCAGGCTGCCGGGGTCGTGCAGGATGTCGGCGTCGGTCAGCAGCACGTATGCGGCGTCGGGCATCGCCTCGGCCGCCGCCGCCAGGCCCTGGTGGACGGCCCACAGCTTGCCGGTCCAGCCCGCTTCCAGGGGGCGGCCGGGAACCACGGTCAGGGCGCCCTCCCCGGCCCCGGCGCGCGCCGCGTCGGCGGTGCCGTCGGTGCTGTTGTCATCCACCACCACGATGTGCACGGGCCCGGCGTAGTCCTGGCCGGCCAGGGCGGCCACCACCCGGCCGATGGTGGGGGCCTCGTCCCGGGCCGGGATGACCACCGCGACGGGCGGGAACGCAGCCGGCGCGGCATCCTCGTCCAACACCTGGTCGGCCCGCCAGAAGCGCCCGTGGAACAGCAACATGCCGATCCAGACAACCAGGGATATCAGGGCGCTGTAGAACAGAACGTCCATGTCACATGAACAGGCCCCGCAGGGCGCCGCGCAGACAGCAGCCCAGGAACCCGCCCTTGCCCAGGGCCACCCGCCCGGCCAGGGGGTCCTGGCGGGCCAGGCGGTCGGTCAGGGTGTGGGCGATATCCAGGATGGCCCCCGATTCCATGGCCAGGCGTCGGCTGCGCAGGCCCGCCGGCAGGGGCCGGGCCGTTTCCAGCAGGGCCCGGGTGCCCGCCAGGGCCCGGTCGATCACCCGGCGCAGGCCGGGGGTGCAGGCGGGCCGGTCCAGGTCCGCCACCGTCACCCCGGCCTCGGCCATCCAGTCACCGGGCAGATACACCCGGTCCAGGGTGCGGTAGTCGTCCTGGCAGTCCTGCAGGTGGTTGATGACCTGCAGCGCGTTGCACAGGGCGTCGGACGGGCCGTAGCCGTGGTCCGAGCCGCCGTGCAGGTCCAGCAGATAGCGCCCCACGGGGGCCGCCGACAGGATGCAGTAGCCCATCAGGTCGTCCCAGTCGGCGTATCGGCCCTTCACCGCGTCTTGCTTGAAGGCGGCGATCAGGTCCAGGCCGTGCTGGGGGGTGACGCCCGTTTCCGCCAGGCTGCGGCGCAGGGCGGCGCCCTTCTCGAAGCCCGGTTCCGGGGCGCCATCGCCGGCCAGGGCCTGGGCGAAGCCGTCCAGGCGGCGCACCTTTTCCTCGGGCGACAGGTCGGGGGAATCGGCGATGTCGTCGATGGCCCGGGCGAAGGCATAGAAGGTGGCGATGTGGGGGCGCAGGGCGGCCGGCAGCAGCCAGGACCCGACGGGGAAGTTCTCATAGGCCGCGTCCTTCCCCGACGGGGCCTCGACGGCCTCAGCCGCCATCGTGCACTTGCTTGCGCAGCTTGGCCAGCAGGGCGCCGATGCGCCCGCCTTCCTTGCTCAGGGTGGAAGCGAACTGGTCCTTCTGGCTCTGGCCCATGCTGATGCCGGCAACGATCACGTCGATGACCCGCAGCTCGCCGTCGGTCTCGCGCACCCGCCAGTCCACTTCCAGCGGCTTTTCCGAGCCCGGCCGGTCCAGCACCGAGCGCACCAGGGAATCCCGGTCGCTGCCCTGGATGGTCTTCACCACCCGCAGGGTCTCGCCGCTGTAATCGGTGAACCGGTCCACGTAGGTGAGGATGATCAGGTCCTCGAACAGGTGCAGGTATTCCTCGCGCTGGTCATCGGTGGCGCGGCGCCAGTGGCGCCCCAGGACCCAGCGGCCGATGACCGGCACGTCGAACCGTTCGCGCAGCAGGTGGCGGAACCGGTCGATCCGCTCGTCGCGGGAGATGTCCTTGTTGGTCAGCGCCTTCACGGCCTGCTCGGCCATGGATTCGATGAACGCCCCGGCGTCCGTCGCGTTGGCCGCGGCGGGCGTCGACAGGGCGACCAGGACCCAGGCCAGGGCCGCGCCAACCAAGGTGGCATATCGGCCGGGGCCCCTGGCACCGGCCAACGCCGACAGGACGGTCATGCTTCCGATCCCCGCAGTTCCCCGACGTCTCGTGTGGCTACTAGACTGCCCATACCCCTTCAGAAATCAACCCCCCTGTTGGGGCGGCTCGCGGACCCGTGTTTCCCCGTGAAGGCCCAAGGGGGCCCCAAGGAAGGCCAAGGGCGCCGGATCAGTAGGCGGCGTAGGATTTTTCCTCCACCAGGCGCGAGCCCAGCAGCTCGTTGATCGCCCGCTTCAGGGCCGCGCGCTTGTCGTTCTGCACGTAGACCGATCGGGCCAGTTCGACGAATCGCGGGCCGAAGTCGCGGTTGCGCTCGCAGTCGCGGATGTCGTCCTCGATGTCCCACAGGGCCTGGTTGACGGCCTTCAGGTCGGCGGTCAGGCGGTCCAGGTCGGCCGAGGGTGCCACGGCGGCGGCCCGGGCCGTATTCAGGGTGTCCAACTCGACGCGCACGTTGGCCCGCTTGGCGGCGTCGGCGATGCGTTCGTCCTTGATCTCCAGGATGGTGATCTTGTCGATCAGCTCGCCGGGGGCGATCTCGACCAGGATGGCGTTGGTGTCGGCCACGGACTGTTCCCCTTCCGCCGGATGCATGGGCTGCGGCCCTGATTAAGCGGCCCTTGGGCGGGCGTCAACCGCCGGCAACGGGGCGGGGCCCATTTGGGGGGTCGAAAATATTTGGGGGCGGGACCGCCGGTACCCCTCCGGCCTGTCCCGCCCCCTGGTCCGCGGCGCCTGAATGGCGTTGGGCTGAGTTCCACCCCCAAGCCCCACGCCGGCGCCGCGCCCCCCTGCAGCCCTTTGGCTCCAAGACGGAGCCCAATGCCTCGACAGATTCCTCCCCGTTTTCACCTTCGACCCCGAACGGAACCAATTCCGTTCAAGTCGGTTTCATCCGCATGGCGGGCCGGGCCCGTGGCCGGCCGCGCGTGAAAACATGTCCCTCATGAACTGTTCGGCCGGTTGACGGTCCGGCCCCGGTGCCCGCAGGGGGCCCAGGGCCGGCTCCGCCGGGCCCTGTTGGTTCTCGAACGCTCCTCCCCCGTCCGGTTCCGCCCGGACGCCTGGGGATATCCTGCATCCGTCTTTCCGCCGTTCCCGCCGATGGTGGCGGCCGTAACGGCCGTCCGTCCTCGATCCCGGCCGCGCGTCCGTCCCGGGCTCGCGGCCTTATGACCACCCGCCCCCCGTCTCGGCCGGACGACGTGGTTCTCCTATGGGTTCGGTAGGTCGTTTCCGGTCGCGGAAACGGCGGGCGCCACCCTTCTGGGATAGCAAGGAAGCACCTGTCTTGAGATGGTGTGGGCAGGGCCACACGTCATGTACAGGAATATAGTGGAAATTGAGTGATAAGTCAATGATATTGCAACACAAATGGCTGTCTTCGCGGGTGCAATAACCGACCAATTTCCTATAATATCCAGGCCCGCGGACCGGACCCCGGACGGGGCCGTCCGGGGCCCCCCGCCGCCGCCCTCCCCGGGGCCGCCGAAAAGCCGCCGGCGCGGCGCCCCCGAAAGCTTTCCACGCTCGGAATTTCAGATGTTTACGTCGCAACCCCAAGGCGCACCACCCCCGGACCTACCCGCGCCCTGGGGAACCCCGCGGTGCCCCAAAACACCCCGGTCGGGCTGCTCCATCCCCCCCAAGGGGGGAAAAGACAAAGCATTCCAGAAGGCCATTGCCCCCCAAAAGGGGGGCCAAGGGGTCATCCGTGGTCGGTAAGAATCCGCGCGATCGCGCGGTCGCAGCCGGCCGCCACGGCGTCGGTCAGGCCCTCGCCGAAGGCAAAATCGGCCCCCTCGATTCCATAGACCACCAGGGACTCGGGCAGGCGCCCCAGGGCCCGGGCCGTCTCCACCGCCTCGGCCAGGCCGAACAGGTGGGACGAGCCCCGGAACCGGCCGGGCGGCAGGGGGGTCTGGGCGGCGTCGATGCGGGTGACCGTGCCGGGCGCGGCGCCGGAGGCCAGGGCATCCACCACCACCACCGCGTCGCGGCCGTCGAACAGGTCCAGCAGCTCGGCCCCGTCGCCGGGCAGTTCCCGGGTTTCCCACCCCCGCCGGGCCAGGGCCCGGGCCACGTGCGGGCCGGCGCCGTCGTCGCGCCGCAGGCTGTTGCCCACGCCGACGACCAGGGGCCGCCGGCCGGCTGGTTCGGTCATGGTCCCCTTCCCCCCCCATCACGGTCCGTCCGAGCCGGCCGATCCTACACGATTTCCGGGCCCGCCTGCGGGGTTTCGGCGCCGCCGCCGCGACACAAACGGATGTCCCGCCCGGCGGACACGCAACGGCGGCCCCTTCCACACCACATTTCGTGTTCTAAAAAAATATCCCCACGAAAAATTCCCTTTTTCTAATATTAGCTTTTGGTATAACTCTGTGGTCAATAAGTCCGGAGTCTGATCCCCGGGCCCGGCAGCGTGGCGCCGAGGCATCCCAGGGGGTTGTGCGAAACTGTCTGCTTTTGGTGAGGAAACATGCCCAACGGAGGCCCTAACAGCCAGGCGATCCTGGTGGTCGGCGGCGGCATCGCCGGCATCAGCGCGGCCGTGGAAACCGCCGAGGCGGGCTACGACGTGATCCTTCTGGAAAGCTCGCCGGTGCTCGGCGGCCGCGTCTCACGCCTCAACCGCTATTTCCCCAAGCTTTGCCATCCGACCTGCGGGCTGGAGATCAACTACCAGCGCATCCGGGGCAATCCGCGCCTGAAGATGTTCACCATGGCCACCGTGGCCGGGGTTTCCGGCGAAAAGGGCAACTACACGGTCACCGTGAAGACCACGCCGCGCCACGTGAACGCCAAGTGCACGGCCTGCGGCGACTGCGCGGCGGCGGCGACTTCCGAGGTGCCCGACGCCAGCAACTACGGCCTGACCACCAAGAAGGCCGCCTACCTGCCCCACGAGCACGCCTTCCCCATGCGCTACGTGATCGATCCGTCGGTCATCGGCACGCCGGAAGCCGACGCCATCAAGGCGGCCTGCAAGTACGACGCCGTGGACCTGGACGAGACCGAGCAGACCTTCGACGTGACCGTGGGCGCCATCATCTGGGCCACCGGCTGGCGGCCCTATGACGCCAAGAACCTGACGGCCTATTCCTACGAGCTGCCGGACGTCATCAACAACGTCGAGATGGAGCGCCTGGCGGCCCACGACGGCCCCACGGACGGCAAGATCCTGCGCCCGTCCAACGGCGAGGAGGCCAAGCGGGTGGCGCTGATCCAGTGCGCCGGGTCGCGCGACCACAACCACCTGGCCTATTGCTCGCGCATCTGCTGCCTGGCCAGCCTGAAGCACGCCGCCTATGTGCGCGAGCAGTACGCCGACGCGGACGTGGACATCTACTACATCGACATCCGCGCCCACGACAAACTGGAAGCCTTCCACCAGAAACTCAAGAACGACCCCCAGGTGACGTTCCACAAGTCCAAGCCGGCGGCCATCGTCGAGGGCCCGGACGGGCGCCCGGTGGTCAAGGGCGAGGACACGGTGACCCGCGACGTCTACGCCCGGGACTACGACCTGGTGGTGCTGGCCACGGGCATGGAGCCCTCCACCGCTGGCTTCGACCTGCCGGTGACGCTCAGCCAGGACGACTACGGCTTCATCGTGCCCCACGTTGAGGATACCGACGGCATGTTCTCGGCCGGCGTGGCCCAGGGCCCGCTGGACGTGAGCATGTCCGTGCAATCGGCCACCGCCGCCGCGCTGAAGGCCATCCAGGCCGTCGACGGCGCCTGACAGACCGCCGATCCAGGAGGAAACATCAATGAGTGAACGCAAGATCGGCGTCTATACCTGTGGCGGATGCGGCATCGCCGACGCCCTGGACATGGACCAGCTGGAGGCCGCGGCCAAGGAACAGAAGGCCGGCTTCTGCAAGTCCCACGACTGCCTGTGCAGCGACGAGGGCGTGGCCCTGATCGCCGCCGACGTGGCCGCGGGCGAGGTGACGCACCCCATCGTCGCCGCCTGCTCGCCCCGGGTGATGGAAGACAAGTTCCGCTTCGACGGGGTGGAAACCATCCGCGCCAACCTGCGCGAGATGGTCGTCTGGTCCCACCCGGCCAACGACGAGGACACGCAGATGCTGGGCGACGACCAGGTCCGCATGGCCATCGCCCAAGCCAAGAAATCCATGCCGCCGGAGCCCTGGACCGAAGGCGCCTTCAGCGAGACCGTGCTGGTGGTGGGCGGCGGCTACGTGGGCCTGACGGCGGCCCTGGAAGCGGCGGCGGCCGGGCACCAGGCGATCCTGGTGGAGCGCTCCGACGCCCTGGGCGGCATGTCGGCCAAATGGTCGAAGGTGATGCCCCACCTGCCGCCCTACCGGGACCCGCAGGAAAACCCCGTGGCCGGCCTGATCGCCAAGGTGGAAGCCAGCGACAAGATCACGGTGATGACCGACACCATCGTCACCAAGACCAACGGCATGCCCGGCAAGTTCGAAGTGGAGCTGACCCGCGCCGGCACGCCCAGCGCGGAAACCGTGGGCGCCATCGTGGTGGCCACCGGCTGGCGGCCCTATGACGCCACCAAGCTGGGCCACCTGGGCTATGGCGCCTCGCCCGACGTGGTGACCAACGTGGAGCTGGAAGGCCTGCTGGGCGACGGCCCGGTGGCCCGCAAGTCCGACGGCAAGGCGGTGAAGACCGTGGCCTTCGTGCAGTGCGCCGGCTCGCGCGATCCGGCCCACCTGCCCTACTGCTCGTCGGTGTGCTGCGGCACCTCCATCAAGCACGCCATCCAGATGGTCGATGCCGACCCCGAGGTGATGGCCTACATCATCTTCGACGAACTGCGCACCCCCGGCACGGCCGAGGAGTTCTACCGTTCGGCCCAGGAAAAGGGCGTCATCTTCGTCAAGGGCAAGGTGGAGAAGGTGGACGGCGACCTGACCGTCACCTACCACGACGCCCTGCTGGGCGACGACATCCCCATGGCCGGCCTGGACATGGTGGTGCTGGCCACCGGCATGGTGCCCAACTCCACCAACGTGGAGGCCCCGGCCCTGGAGCTGGAGGACGAGAAGCTCGTTCCCCTGAAGGACGACATCAACCCGGCCGCCCCCATCGCCGTGGCCGGCTACAAGGAGGGCGTGGACGCTCCCGAGGCCCCGGCCCGGCCCGAGCCTTCCATGCCCGAGGGCGCGCCGATCCTGAACCTGCAGTACCGCCAGGGGCCGCACATTCCCATGCTGGCCGACGGCTTCGCCGACAGCCACTACATCTGCTTCCCCTACGAGACCCGGCGTTCGGGCATCTACACCTGCGGCCCGGTGCGCCGGCCCATGGACATGGGCGAGGCCGGCCAGGACGCCGCCGGCGCGGTGCTGAAGGCCATCCAGGCCATCCGCAACGTGAAGCAGGGCAAGGGGCTGCATCCGCGCTCGGGCGACCTGTCGTACCCGAAGATCGACCTGAACGCCTGCACCAAGTGCCGCCGCTGCACGGTGGAATGCCCGTTCGGCGCCATCGACGAGCGGGAAGACGACTATCCCCAGGTCAACCCCTCGCGCTGCCGCCGCTGCGGCACCTGCATGGGCGCCTGCCCGGTGCGGACCATCAGCTTCGACAACTACTCGGTGGCCATGATCAACGACATGGCCAAGGCCGTGGAGATTCCCGACGAGTTCGACGAGAAGCCCCGGGTGCTGATCCTGGCCTGCCGCAACGACGCCTATCCGGCCCTCGACATGGCCGGCATCCAGCGCGAGACCTATTCGGCCATGGTGCGGGTCATCCCCGTGCGCTGCCTGGGTTCGGTCTCGATGCTGAATGCCTCCGACGCGCTCAGCACCGGCTATGACGGCGTGATCCTGATGGGTTGCAAGTCCGGCGACGACTACCAATGTCACTTCGTGAAGGGCAGCGGGCTCGCCACCGAGCGCATGGGCAAGATCGAAGAGACCCTGAAGTCCATGATGCTGGAGAAGGAGCGGGTCCAGACCATGGAGGTGTCGATCGCCGACTCCAAGAAGGTGGGCAAGCTGATCGACGATTTCGTGGCCACGATCGACGAGATCGGCCTCAACCCGTTCAAGGGGTTCTAGACCATGACCGCGCCTCTTCCCGAATCCAACGGCAAGAAATACGACCTGGGCTTCGCCCGCTGGGTCTACGAGAACGTGGACGGCGGCGACAAGCTGTCCATGTGCATGCAGTGCGGGGCCTGCTCGGGCTCGTGCCCCATCGGCACGGAAATGGACCACGGGCCGCGCAAGCTGTTCATGATGATCCGCGCCGGCATGAAGGAGGACGTGCTGAAGTCGAACACCATGTTCAACTGCACGTCCTGCTACAACTGCGTGGTCCGCTGCCCCCGCAAGGTGCCCGTCACCTATATCCTGCAGGACCTGGGCCGGGTGGCCCAGCGCCTGGGCTATGCCGAGGCCAAGGAGACGGACAACGCCCGCTTCGCCAAGGCCTTCTTCTGGAGCACGCGGAAGTTCGGCCGCACCGACGAACGCCTGTTCAGCGCCAAGTACTACCTGTCCTTCGGCGTCGGCGAGGCCATCAAGATGGCCAAGGCCAACATGCCCGTGGCCCGGTCGCTGATGAAGGCCAAGCGCATGCACCTGGGCATGCCCCACAAGATCAAGGGCGTGAAGGAGCTGAACGCCATCCTCGACAAGGCCGAGGAGATCGAAAAGCGCGAGCAGGGAGTCTGACCCATGTCCAAGAAGTACACCTACTACCCGGGCTGCAGCTCGGAAGGCAGCGGCTCCCACCTGGACATCAGCCTGCGGGCCATCGCCCCGAAGCTGGGCGTCGAGCTTGAGGACCTGAACGACTGGAACTGCTGCGGCGCCTCGGTCACCCATGTCGAGGCCGGCGCCCTGCCGACCGCCGCCCTGTCGGCGCGCAACCTGGCCAACGCCCAGAAGCAGGGCAATGCCGAGGTCGTGACGTCCTGCGCCGCCTGCTACCTGAAGACCCACCAGACCAACGAGAAGGTGCGCGACAAGCCCGGCTTCAAGGACAAGATCAACGAGGCCCTGGGCGCCGCCGGCATGTCCTATGACGGCGAGCTGCACGTGCGCCACGCCTGCGAGGTGATCGTCAACGACGTGGGCCTGGACAAGGTGCGCGAGCAGGTGACCAAGCCCCTGACCGGCCTGAAGGTGGCCCCCTACGTGGGCTGCCAGACCGTGCGCCCGTTCGCCGGCACCGACCGGGGCGGCGAGTACGACACCTATGACGACCCCGAATTCCTGGACGACTTCATCGAGGCCTGCGGCGCCGAGGCCGTGGAATATGACGCCAAGACCGCCTGCTGCGGCGGCGCCGTTTCCCTGATGAGCCCCGACAAGACCCTGGGCCTGATGAAGAAGATCCTGGACGAGGCCAAGGAGAAGCAGGCCGACGTGATCGCCACCCCCTGCCCGCTGTGCCAGCAGAACGTGGAGATGTACCAGGCCCAGGTGAACGAGAAGTTCGGCACCGACCACAACATCCCGGTGGTGTTCTACAGCCAGCTGATGGCCGTGGCCTTCGGCATGGACCCGGACAAGGACGGGTGTTTGGACCGCAACACCATCTCGGCCGATGTGGTGAAGCAGAAGGCGGGTGGGTGAGCAGCCCCCTTCCCCGCCGCCGACGGCATCAGCCCGGGCCCCGTGCCCGGGCTTTTTCGTGCCGGGTCCCATTCCCGTCCGGGGGCCTTGACTCGCGTCCACCCCAGCCGCTATCTCTCCCCCGCTCCGTAGGGGAGTAGCCGCTTCCGTCAAGGAAGGCCCGCGTCAACAGACTTGGCTTCGGCCATGGCACGGGCAGCCCGCACAGGCCTGGCGAGACCTATGGCGTGCGCGGCCCGTGTTCCGGGGGAACCGGGGGGCCGTGGCGCCATGGTTGTCGACCGGCCGGTTCCCCCAGGAGATTTCCCCCATGCAGCACCTTCTGGCCATCTTCGCCACCGTGTTCCTGGCCGAGCTGGGCGACAAGACCCAGCTGGCGACCCTGCTGTTCGCCACCGAGCGCCAGCACCCCCCCGTCCTGGTGTTCCTGGCCGCCGCCCTGGCCCTGGTGGCCTCCACGGCCCTGGCCGTGGCCCTGGGCACCCTGGCCGAACGCTACCTGACCATGATCCCCCTGAAGCTGATCGCCGGCATCGGCTTCGTGGCCATCGGCCTGTGGACCCTCTGGGGCCACTATTCGGGGGCCTGAAAACCGCCCCCGGCGCGCCATGCCGCAACGGGCTTGTCCGGGCCGGTGCCTGTCAGTACGCTTTTCTCCTCCCCCCGCTCGACGCGACCGCGATTGACCGCGGGTGGAGCCATTCGGGGGATACCACATATAAGGGAGGAGAATGAATGTATTCGCGCGCATTTATGGCAGTCGGCGCGGCCCTGGCCCTGGCGGCCGGCGCCGCCGACGCCAAGGGCCCAGGCCCGAAGCACCACCACCCCGCCAACCCGCTGCCGGGCTTCGTCGTCCAAGGCAGCCTGTCGAAAACCCATTACGACGGCGCCGCCGACGACCTGCTCACCGGCGGCCTGGGCGCCGCCGGCCTGCAGGGGGCGGCGCCGGCCTTCGCCGATCCGCTGAACCCCACGGCGGCCGAACAGCGCACCCGCGCCATCTACGGCAACTACCGCGGCGTGGTGGACATGTCCGGCGCCGGCGGCTACGGCCTGTTCTGGGGCCCCGGCTCCGACGGCGGGCCCGAGCTGTTCCCCGGCTGGGAATACAAGGCCTATGCCAAGGTTTCCGGGCACCGCAACTACATCAACAACATCACCATGGTGGTGCAGATTCCCGACACCTTCGACCTGACCCGGCGCTGCGTCATCATGGCGCCGCCGTCGGGGTCGCGGGGCGTTTACGGCGGCATCGCCGTGGGCGAATGGGGCCTGCAGCAAGGCTGCGCCGTGGCCATGGGCGGCAAGGGCACGGGCACCGGCTTCCACCTGCTGGGGGACGAGACCGCCGACTACGCGGTGGACGACATCGACGGCGTGGCCGGGTCGGCCGCCGACATCGGGCGCGGCGCCCAGTTCCTGGTCAAGCCCAACGCCCACCTGCGCCGGTTCAACCAGGACTTCCCCAACCGCATCGCCACCAAGCACGCCCATTCGCAGATCAATCCGGAACGGATGTGGGGCCGGTTCGCCCTGAATTCCGTTGAATTCGCCCTGTGGGCCCTGAACGACCGGTTCAAGGACGACGACACGGTGCCCGCCTTCCGCCCCGGCAACACCCTGGTCATCGCGTCGGGCGTGTCCAACGGCGCCGGGGTGTCGGTCCACGCCCTGGAGGAGGACCGCCAGGGCCTGATCGACGGCCTGGTGGTCAGCGAACCCAGCATGAACCCCGGGCGCGGCCGCTTCACCATCGCCTTCGGGGACGACGCGCCGTTCGATCCGGCCGGCCAGACGCTTTACGACAACATCGCCATGATGGGCCTGTACGCCCCCTGCGCCGCCCTGGACCCGTCCCTGGACGGATCACCCTTCGACCTGGACCCCCTGCAGGCCCCCCTGGGGTCGCGGCAGAACCGCTGCACGGCCCTGTACGAGGCCGGGCTGCTGACCAGCGACGATCCGGCGGTCCAGCCGGGCGAGGCCCTGGCGTTCCTCAACGCCAACGGCTACTACGCCGAGGAGAACTGGGGCATCCCGTCCCATGAATGGCTGAACCTGTGGCGCACCCTGAACCTGACCTATGGCGCGTCCTACGGCCGGTTCGCGGTGTGGGAGCAGGTGTGCGGCCTGAGCTATGGCGAGACCGACGCCGCCGGCACGCCCACGTTCCTGGACGAGGTGACCGGCCGGGCCCTGTTCGCCGACAGCTCGGGCATTCCCCTGGGCGCCGGGGCCGGCGTCAAGCTGATCGCCGAGGACGCCGCCAACGGCCCCGTCCTGGAGAACCTGGCGATCTCCGGCTACGGCTTGCAGGACCTGAACGTGGACGGCGCGGCCTGCTTCCGCTACCTGTCCACCGGCGATCCGGCCGACCTGGGCCGCGCGCCCACGTTCCGCGACATCATCGCCCACGCCCGGGTGCGCAAGGGCGCCCGCGAGGTGCAGACCGACGGCAACCTGCACGGCAAGCCGGCCATCATCATCCACGGCCGGCAGGATGCCCTGGTGTTCCCCAACTTCCAGTCCCGGGCCTATGCGGGCCTGAACGCCCAGCGGGAGGGCCGCCGCAGCAAACTGAGCTACTGGGAGGTCACGCCGGCCCAGCACTTCGACACCTTCATCTCGACCCTGTTCCTGAATCCGGGGACCGGCGGGGCCCAGTTCGCGCCCCTGCATTTCTACCTGACCGAGGGTCTGCAGATGATGATGGACCATCTGACCCACGGCGACGCCCTGGCGCCCAGCCAGGTCATCCGGGCCACGGCCCGGGGCACCGCCGCCTACGCGGCCGGTGATGCCACGCCGGGCGGCATCCTGCCGCCGCCCAGCGCCGTTCCCGCGGCCGGAGACTTGATCACCTTCTCCGGCGGCACCCTGTACGTTCCCCAGTAGACGGCACGTCCGGCCGCCGCGGTCCGATCCCGCGTCTGCCGGGGGCCGTCATGTCCCCCGCTAGGCCAGGGTCGCCTTGAAGAAGTCCAGGGTGCGGGTCCACGCCAGTTCCGCCGCCGCCTTGTCGTAGCGCGGCGTGGTGTCGTTGTGGAAGCCGTGGTTGACGTCCGGGTAGACGTAGGCCGTGTATTTCTTGCCGTGGGCCTTCAGGGCCGCCTCATAGGCCGGCCAGCCCTTGTTCACCCGTTCGTCCAGCCCGGCGTAGTGCAACAGCAGCGGGGCCTGGATCTTCGGCACGTCCTCGGCCGCCGGCTGGCGCCCGTAGAAGGGCACCGAGGCCGCCAGGCCCGGCAGGCGCACGGCCATGGCGTTGCACACGCCACCGCCGTAGCAGAAGCCCACCGCCCCCACCTTGCCGTTGGCCGACGGATCGGCCAGCAGGCGGTCGTGGGCGGCGATGAAGTCCTCGGTCAGCTTGCCCTTGTCCAGCTTGGCCTGCATGGCCTTGCCTTCGTCGTCGGTGCCCGGATAGCCGCCCAGGGGCGTCAGGCCGTCGGGCGCCAGGGCCGTGTAGCCGGCCACGGCCACGCGCCGGGCCACGTCGGCGATGTAGGGGTTCAGGCCCCGGTTTTCGTGAATCACCACCACCCCGCCGCGGCTGCCGCCGCCCTTGGGGCGCGCCAGGTAGCCGTTGACGGCGCCGTGGCCCTTGGGGGAATCGTAGGTGATGCGCTGGGCGTCGATGCGGGCGTCGTCCTCGGCCACCTGGGCGGCCAGGGCGTAGTTGGGCGACAGGGCATCCAGCAGCATGGCGGCGGTCACCCCGCCCACGGCGAAGCGTCCGGCCTGGTCGAGGAAGCCCCGGCGGTCCAGCAGGCCGTGGGCGTAGCGGTCGTAAAGGTTCAGCAGGTCCTGGGGATAATCCCGGGCGGTCTTGCGGTCCATGGTCGTGCCTCCCTGGCATGTTTGGCGGGCTGCGAACGCTCCCGCCCCTTGATCATGCACATGGTCGCGGGCCAGCGCCCGTTCAATCGTCGCCTTTCAAGCAACCGTGAACGCGCGGGGCCGCGCCTTCCCAAGGCGTCCTCCATGGCCCTACACTGCCCGCCCGCCCGCTTCGGATCCGCCCGCCATGCCCGCCGACCGCCCGCAACCCGATACCGGCACCCTGCGCCGGCCCTGGCCGGCGCGGCTGCCGTTCTACTACGGCTGGGTGATCATCGCCCTGGCCTTCGTCACCATCGGCCTGGGGGTCAACGCGCGCACCGCCTTCACGGTGCTGTTCCCGCCCATCCTGGACGATTTCGGCTGGTCGCGGGGGGCCACGGCGGCGGCCTTTTCCGTCGGCTTCGGGGTGTCGGCCCTGTGCGCGCCCCTGTTCGGCGTGGCCTTCGACCGCTTCGGCCCCCGGGTGGTGGTGCCCCTGGGCGGCCTGTCCGTGGGCCTGGGACTGATGCTGACGGCCCAGATCACCACGCCCTGGCAGCTCTACCTGGCCTACGGCGTGCTGGTGGTGGGCGGCGGGGTGACCATCAGCTACATCGGTCACGCCGCCTTCCTGCCCCGCTGGTTCGCCCGCCGCCGCGGCTTCGCCATCGGCATCGCCTTCGCCGGGGTGGGCGTGGGGGCGCTGATCCTGCTGCCGGGGTTGCAGGCGCTGATCGGCGCCGTGGGCTGGCGGGAGTCCTGCCTGGCCTTCGGGGTGCTGGTGGTGGTGGGGATCATCCCCGCCAACCTGATCCTGCAGCGCCACGGGCCGGGGCAGATCGGCCTGCAGCCCGACGGCGGGCGGGCCGACGACGCCACCGATACCCGGGCCGCCGACCATGCCCGGGACACCATCGTCGACCCCGCCTGGGCCAACCGGGACTGGACGCTCGGCGCCGCCCTGGGCACGGCCCGGTTCTGGTGGCTGGCCCTGGGCATGTTCAGCGCCCTTTACGCCTGGTACGCCGTGCAGGTGCACCAGAACCGGTTCCTGATCGACGTGGGCTTTTCCGCCGACACGGCGGCCTGGGCCCTGGGCCTGGTGGGTCTGACCGGGGTGGCCGGGCAGATCGGCGTGGGCGCCCTGTCGGACCGCTTCGGCCGCGAATGGGCCTGGACCGCCGCCTGCCTGGGCTATGTGCTGTGCTACGGCGCCCTGCTGGCCCTGCCGGCGGCGCCCCACGGGGCATTGGTGGGCCTGGTGGCGGCGTCCCAGGGGCTGCTGGGATATGGCATCGCGCCGCTGTACGCGGCCATCCCGTCGGAACTGTTCCAGGGCCGCCACTACGGCGCCATCTTCGGCTGCGTCAGCCTGTCCGCCACCCTGGGCGGGGCCACGGGCCCGTGGGCCAGCGGGCAGCTGTTCGACCACCAGGGCACCTACGCCACGGCCTGGACCGTGGCCGGCGGATTCGCCCTGCTGTCCGTCCTGTGCATCTGGATGGCGGCGCCGCGCAAGGTGCGCCGGGTGGCCGGCCGCGTGTCGCGTACATGACACACCGCTAATTGACCAACGTCGTTTCGGCGCCGCCGGGCCGTGTCGTAGACAGGGGTGTGACCCGTCACGGAGCGACCCGACCATGCTGATCCAGATCGACAACCCCTATTCCGGCTACGAGGGCCCCGTCCTGCTGTCGTCGGGGCACCGGCCCTTCTTCCTGCTGGCGGGGCTGTGGGCCGTGGCCGGCCTGGGGTTGTGGGTGGCGGCCCTGAACGGGCACCTCAACCTGGGGTCCACCTGGCACGGGCACGAGATGCTGTGGGGCTTCGCCGTGGCCGCCATTTCCGGCTTCCTGATGGCCGCCGTGCCCAAGTGGACCAACCGCAAGCCCTTCATGGGCACCAAGGTGCTGGTCCTGGTGCTGCTGTGGCTGGCCGGGCGGGTGGCCATGGTCACCGGCGTGATGCCGTGGATCGACCTGGTGTACCTGCCGGTGCTGGCGGTGCTGATGGCCATCGAGATCATCACCGTGGGCAACAAACGCAACCTGGTGGTGCCGGCGGTGCTGCTGGCCCTGTCGGCCGTCAACGGCCTCTACCACCTGCACGACCCGGCCCTGGCACTGCGCGTGGCCACCTACCTGGTGGCGGCCCTGGTGGCGCTGATCGGCGGGCGCATCGTGCCGGCCTTCACCCAGAACGCCCTGCGCATGGCCCTGGGCGACCGCACCATTTCCTGCGAGACCCCCAAGGCCCTGGACATCGCCGCCGTGCCCCTGGTGTTCCTGGTGGCCGTCACCGAGCTGGCCTGGCCGGAAACCACCCTGACCGGCGTCGTCGCCCTGGCCGCCGGCGGGGTGCTGGCGGTGCGCATGCTGCGCTGGCAGACGGCCAAGACCCTGTCCCTGCCCCTGGTGTGGATCCTCCACGCCGGCTACGTGTGGGTGCCCCTGGGCTTCCTGATGAAGGCCGGCGCCGACCTGGGCCTGGGGATCGATCCCTCGGCGGCCCTGCACGCCCTGACCGCCGGTGCCGTGGGGGTGATGATCCTGGCCGTGGCCTCGCGCGCCGCCCTGGGCCATTCGGGCCGGCCCCTGGAGCCGGCCACGGCCACGGTGGCGGCCTACTACCTGGTGCTGGCGGCGGCGGTGGTGCGGGTGTTCGCGCCCATCGGCGACGCCACCACCGTGGCGGGCCTGCTTTGGGTGGTCGGTTACGGCTTATTTTCAGCGGTTTACTGGCCGATCCTCACCCGGCCGCGCATCGACGGGCTGCCGGGATAAATAGGTGCGGCAACGTCGAGCCTGGCGGCGCCAACCCTTCGAGACGGGCGCTGCGCGGCCTCCTCAGGGTGAGGGTCTTCGGAAGGCAGTACCCGAATTATTTAGTGTGATTTCGCAATATATTACGCCTTCATGCTGAGGAGCCCATCGAAGATGGGCGTCTCGAAGCATTGCTTCCGGTGGGAAAGCGCGGGCCGCCTTAGCGCACCAGGTGGGCGCCGGTGACGGTGCCCACGAAGCCGCGCAGAGACCCGGCGCGGATGTAGGCCAGGGCGCAGCCCAGGGCCTTGTCCTTGCCTTCCGGTCCGGCGTCGGGGCAGGACTCCTCGTCCACCTCGGCCTGGGCCTGGGTCGAGCGGGCCTCGGC
>JAGREA010000488.1 GCA_020446745.1 Rhodobacterales bacterium
CAATGCTTCGAGACGCGCTTTCAGCGCTCCTCAGCATGAGGGCGTAACTTATTGAAGGACCCCACCCTATGGAGGCCGAAAAGCGGCCGTTTCGAAGGGGTCAGCATGAGGGCGTAACTTATTGAAAACCTCACCCTGAGGAGGCCGCGCAGCGGCCGTCTCGAAGGGTTGGCGCCGCTTGGTCCGCCTTTTCCTCGCCCTTTCGTCCACCCGGCGGCGGCGAAAAACATCCTTCACGGGCGCCTTGACTCGGGTTCTTTTTTGTATAAACATGACAGTTGATTCAGGTTTCATAAAAAAGGCGGCGTTCAATGACCGTCCCAGGGAGGAAACAGGGATCGGCGCCCGTTCGCGCGCCGGAATCCCGGGGCAGGACCGACTCCAAACCGCGGCCCAAGACGGCCCGGGGGCGGCGCACCCGCACGCGCCTGCTGGACGCGGCGGCCGAGGAATTCGGCGCCCGGGGGTTCCATGAGGCGTCCGTGGCCTCCATCACCGCAGCGGCGGGGGTGGCCCAGGGCACCTTCTACATCTACTTCGACAGCAAGGAAGACCTGTTCCGGCAGCTTGTGCTGGACATGGGCCAGCGCCTGCGCGAGCACCTGGAACCGGCCCTGGGCGCGGTGCGCGACCGCATCGAGGCCGAGCGCGCCGGCCTGAAGGCCTTCCTGACCTTCGCCCGCGACAACGGCAACTTCTATCGCATCGTCATGGAGGCCCAGTTCGTGGATCCGGACGTGTTCCGGCGCTACTTCTCGGACTTCGGCAAGGCCTACACGGAAAACCTGGACCGCGCCGCCCGCAAGGGGCAGATCCGCCCCGGCAATGCCGAGGTGCGGGCCTGGGCCCTGATGGGCATTTCCGTGTTCCTGGGCCTGCGCTTCGCCGTGTGGGATGCCGGGGACGAGGTGGAGGACCTGGTGGACGGCGTGATGGACATGCTGGCCGACGGCCTGCGCCCGGACGGAGCAGGGGACGCACCATGAGCGACACGCCCCCCACCCTGGTCACCCTGGACATCGCCGACGGCGTGGCCACCCTGCGCCTGAACCGGCCCGAGCGCCACAACAGCCTGGTCCCCGACCTGACCGACGACCTGCTGGAGCAGCTGGAATGGATCGAGGCGGAACGGGACCTGGTGGCCGTGGTCCTGGCCGCCAACGGGCGCAGCTTTTCCACCGGCGGCGACGTGCGGGCCTTCTACGACCAGACCGACATCGCGTTCTACGCCGACTTCCTGGTGGGGCAGCTCAACCGGGCCATCCTGCGCCTGCTGGACCTGCCGGTGCCGGTGATCTGCCGCCTGCACGGGCCCATCACCGGCGGCTCGCTGGGCCTGATGCTGGCCTGCGACATGGTGGTGGCGGCGCCCCGGGCCTTCCTGGCGCCCTATTACGTCGAGGTGGGCTTCAGCCCCGACGGCGGCTGGAGCGCCCTGCTGCCCGACCGCATCGGCGCCCATCGGGCCCGCCACATCCAGCTTCTGAACCAGCACCTGTCGGCCGACGAGATGCTGGCCCTGGGCCTGGTGGACCGGGTGGCGGACGACCCCGACGCGGTGATCGCCGCGTGGATCACCGCCCTGCGGAAGAAGGCGCCCCTGGGCCTGCGCGCCACCAAGGCGCGGCTGCTGCCGCCCGAGGTGCGGGAACGCTATGCCGAGGGGCTGGAGGCGGAACGCACCGCCTTCGTGGCCCAGGTGGCGGACCCGGCCGTGCGCCGGGGCATGGAACGGTTTCTGGGACTGGCAAGCAACGAGGCCGGGTGATGGTGATCTATCCCGATATCGCCGCCAAGCGGGCGGAACTGAGCCCCCACAAGGTGGCCCTGCACGACGTGGTGTCGGGCCGCACGCTGATCTATGCCCAACTGAAC
>JAGREA010000489.1 GCA_020446745.1 Rhodobacterales bacterium
CCCGTGGCTGCACGAAGGCCCCCTCGCCCACGGCCAGGCGCAGGCGCAGGTCGTGGCGGCCGGCCAGGCGGCCCAGGGCCTCGGCGTCGATGAACTGCACGTAACCGGCCCGATGGGGGTGGACCGGGAACCGGTCGGCGCCATCGGGTTCCGTGCCGTCGTCGTCGCCGTCGGATTCGCTATCGGTTGCCGGGTCCAGGTACCGGTCCAGCACGGCGTGGCTCTGCCGGTGGACGCGCTCGATCACCCGGTTCAGTTTCAGGGCGTCGGACACGTGGTGGATCCACTGCACCAGGTGGCGCAGGGCCGAGGCGACCAGCAGCAGGGCAACGGCGAAGGTCAGGGCCACCCCCGGCCCGGTGATGGCCTCCACCCCCAGGAACACCAGGGCCGACAGGGAGAACACGAAGCTGCCCAGGAAGGTGCCCAGGGCCCGCTGGGTGGGCGGGTCGGCCATCAGCTCGGGCACCGTGCGCGGCGAGGCCTGCCCGGCCGCCAGGCTGAGGACCAGGATGAGGACCGACAGGGTCACCGTGGTCACGGTCAGCATGCTGCTGGCCAGCAGGCGCAGCAGGTTTTCCACCACGGGCACACCGATGTCGGGCAGCCATCGGACCATCGGTTCGGGCAGGTGTCCGTCGGCCACCGCGAGGACCACGGCCAGCCCCAGCATGGCCAGGCTGTAGGCGGTGGGGCGGAACCACAGGGCGGAGCGGATCTCCCGCAGGCGGCTCTTGATCAGCGACAGCATGGCGGGCGTCCTTCCCATCCGGTCCGCCCACGCCCCCCTCACCCAGGCCGATGGGCGGGCGCAACGCATCCCGTTGCGGGGAAAACGCGCGCCGGGGGAAAAGGTTCCGCGCGGGCTCCGTCAGCCGGCGGTCAGGGCGGCCTCCAGCCACGCCGCGGCCGCCAGCAGGCGGTGGTCCTGGCGCGGCCGGGCCGCCACCTGCAGGCCCAGGGGCAGGCCCCCGGCACCGGGGCCCAGGGGCAGGGTCAGCGAGGGCAGGCCCAGCAGGGTCCAGGCGCGGCTCAGGTCCGGGTTGCCGGTCCCGTCCTCCCGGCGCGGGGCCTCGCCGGTGGCGCTGGGCGCCAGCAGGAAGTCGGCACCGTCGAACAGGCGTTCCAGGTCCGCCACCGCGGCGTCGCGGATGCGGCAGGCGTCGTCATGGGCCCGGGCCGGAATGTCCCGGGCCTGGTGGAACAGGTCGCGCACGCTTTGGCTCACCCGCGTGCCGTGGGCCAGGCGTTCGTGGGCCAGGTCGCGGGCCGCCTCCCAGGCCATGATCAGCGACTGGACGGGCACAAGGTTATCGAAGGGCGCCGGGGCGGGCCTGTCCACCACCTCGGCCCCGGCCGCCGCCAGGCGCGCCGCGGCATCGCGGGTGCGGACCAGGGCGTCGGCATCGACCTGGGCCCATTCCGCGGCATCGGCCAGGCGGAAGGTGAAGGGTCCATGGGCGGGCGGCGAATCGGCCAGGTCCGGCCGCCCGGTCAGCACGGCGGCAATGGCGGCCACCCCGGCACCGTCGCGGGCGAACACCCCCACCGTGTCCAGGGACCCGGCCAGGGCCTTGACCCCGGCCAGGCTGATCAGCCCCTGGCTGGGCTTGAAGCCGACGATGCCGCAATAGGCGGCCGGACGGATGGTCGAGGCCGCCGTCTGCGAGCCGATGGCCAGGGGCACCATGCCCGCCGCCACGGCCGCCGCCGACCCCGAGGACGACCCGCCCGGAGTGTGGGCCGGGTTCAGGGGATGGCGCGTCTTGCCGGCCTGCCAGTAGGCGAATTCGGTGCTGACCGACTTGCCGATGACCAGCGCCCCGGCGTCGCGCAGGGCCGCCACGGCCGCGGCGTCGGCCGCCGGCCGGTGACCCGCGTAGATGTCCGAGCCATAGGCCGTGGGAAAGTCCACGGTATCGA
>JAGREA010000490.1 GCA_020446745.1 Rhodobacterales bacterium
CCCCACCACCTTGGGCCCGCCGCCCCGGGCCGCCTCGATCTCGCGGATGTCGCGCACGAAGGGGCCCAGGGTGTGCGGGTCGCACGACACCTTCCAGTCCTGGGCGTTGGGGATGTTGCGTTCCAGGGTGATGTGCTTCTCGATCACTTGGGCGCCCAGGGCCACGGCGGCCAGGGGCACGGCCGTGCCCTCGGAATGGTCGGAATAGCCCACCGGGCCGGGGAAGAAGGCGCGGATCCGGTCCATCACCGCCAGGTTGACCTCGGCCGGGTCGCAGGGATAGCGGGTCACGCAGTGCAGCACCGCCAGCCGGTCGTTGCCGGCCGCCGCCACCACCCGCACGGCGGCCTCGATGTCGGCCATCTCGTACATGCCCGTGGACAGGATGATGGGCTTGCCGCGCCGCGCCAGGGCGTCCAGCGACGGCCAGTTGCGCAGCTCGCCCGAGCCCACCTTGAAGGCCGCCACGTCCAGCTCGCGGTCCAGGAAGTCGATGGAAGCCTCGTCGTGGCCGGTGCACAGGAACAGGATGCCGGCGGCATCGCACATGTCGCGGATCTGGCGCATCTGGTCGTCGGTCAGCTCGCGGGTGCGCATGCGGTCGCGCCATTCGGGCGCCGCCGGGCCGATCATGTCGTCGGTCCGGTAGTGCTGGAACTTCACCGCGTCGGCCCCGGCCTGGACGGCCATGTCGACCAGCCGCCGGGCCTTGTCCAGGGATCCGAAGTGGCTGACCCCGGCCTCGGCGATGACGAAGCAGGGGTGCCCGGCGCCCACCGGGCGCCCGGCGATGGTGAAGGCGGCCTGAAAGGTCGTGATCAACCCTGCTTCCACTTGATGTCGGGCTGCACCAGGCTGTGGTGCACCCGGGCCTGGTTCTGGCGCACCGTTTCCCACATGCGGGCCACCACGTCGTCGGTCAGCAGGTGGGGCTGCAGGCCCATGTCGGAAAACTTGGAATGCTTGGCGTTGTAGTAGTGCTCTTCCAGCTCGACCCGGGGGTTGGCGATGTGATCGACCACCACGTCCTGTCCCAGGCCCTTGCCGACCCGCTGCACGATGGCCGCCAGGTCGTTGATGGAGAACTGCTCGGTGAACTGGTTGAACACCCGGAATTCGCCCCTGTCGGCCGGGTTTTCCACCGCCAGCTCGACGCACTGGAGGGTATCCAGGATGTTCAGGAAGCCCCGCGTCTGCCCGCCCTTGCCGTAGACGGTGAGCGGGATGCCGTTGACGGCCTGGACGATGAACCGGTTCAGCACCGTGCCGAACACGGCGTCGTAGTGGAAGCTGGTCACGAAGTCCTTGTCCATGGTCGTCTGCGGCGTCTCGATGCCGTAGACCACGCCCTGGTTCAGGTCGGTGACCCGCAGGCCCCAGATGCGGCAGGCGAATTCCAGGTTGTTGGAATCGTGGACCTTGGACAGGTGATAGAAGGACCCGGGCTTCTTGGGGAACAGCACCCGGTCCTGGCGCCCGTTGTGCGTGATGTCCAGCCAGCCTTCCTCGATGTCGATGTTGGGCGTGCCGTATTCGCCCATGGTGCCCAGCTTGACCACGTGGGCGTCGGGCGCCGAGCGCTGCAGGGCGAACATCAGGTTCAGGGTGCCGACCACGTTGTTGCGCTGGGTTTCCACGCAGTACTCGCGGCCGAACATGGAATAGGGCGCCGAGGGCTGCTCGGCGTAGTGGACCACGGCTTCCGGCTGGAACCGCTCGATGACGTCGTAGAGGAAACGGTGGTTGGTGGAGATGTCGCCGATGTAAAGCTGGATCTTGCGGCCGGTCGCGCGCTCCCACCCGCGCACGCGGGTCTGGATGGACGACACGGGAATCAGCGGTTCGGCGCCGAACTCGGCCTCCCAGTACCGCTTCACCAGGCTGTCGAGGATCGCAACGTCGTGCCCCTTGCTGGAAAAGTGCATGGCGGTGGGCCAGCCCAGATAGCCGTCGCCACCCATGATCAAGATGCGCATGTCGTCCGTCTCCGGTCAGAACGTGTGTAACGTGTGTGTGGGGCAGGGATCATTCGACCACGTGGCGCAGGGCCCATTCGTTGCCGTCCTTCCGCCACAGGTGCGGCGAACGGGCGCTGTCGATCACGTGCCAGAAGGTGTCCTCGGAAATGCCGGTGTACTCAAGGAAGTCCCCGAAATACTTCTTTGGGAACTCGCCGTCAAACTTTCGTACCAGCGCCACGGCCTCCTCGCGGGTCAGGTGGCCGTTGCGCACCTCCTGGGCCGAATCATAGGTGGCCCGGCCGATGCCGAACTTCACGTAGGTGGTGAAGTAGTGGAAGCCGTCGATGCGGTCGTCCAGGCTGGAATACTTGGAATAGGTGCCCTCGGTGCGGTCGGGGTTGGGCTCGAAACCGCAGTGCTCGACGGCGTAGTAGTATTTGTCCTGGGGCCGCCACAGTTCGTAGAAGCCCATGTGGTGGACCTCGATGCCGGCCCGCTCGGCGTCCTCGCGGGCCAATGGCACATAGGGCTTCAACTCGTGGCGCGGCACGCCCAGGTCGGCCAGTTCGTCCACGGTGCGGCCGCCGATGCGCAGCGTCCACTGCTGGTCGCGGGGCACCGTGTAGTACTTGGGGTTCATCACCGGGTTGAAGGCCTCGGCCATGTTGGTGCCGCCCTCGGCCTGGCTTTCCCCGTACATGACCAGCTTGATGCCGTACTTCTCGGCCATCTTGGGGCCGATCTGCTTCTGGCCCAGGATGAACGGCTGGAACGGGTGCACCAGGTTGACGAAGGCCTCGCGGGTCAGCAGCCGGTGGACCCGCCGGTTGGGGTGGAAGCTGATGTTGTCGAACCCCGTGTCCAGCCAGGCCTCGAAGTTCTTCCAGCCGATGGCGGTGTACATGTGGGGCGGCCAGGTCACCGTCAGGGGGTGCATGCCGTACTTGTACTTCAGGGCGTGGGCCACGTAGACGCTGTCCTTGCCGCCCGACCCGGGGACGATCACGTCATAGCTGCCGTCGGTGCTGCGGTGGCGGTCCAGCAGATCGATCAGCATGCGCTCGCGCTCTGCCCAGTCGATCTGGTTGTACTTCATGTCGTGGTAGGCGCAGGCCGAGCACAGGCCGTTCTCGTCGAAGGCGATGGTCTCCTTGCGGTTCACGTTCTTGAACTCGACGGTCGACGACGGACGCTGGTTGGACACCACGCACCGGGTGCAGAACCGGACGGTTTCGGGCAGGCCGTATTTGACCTCGGGCTTGGGCTGGTCGGTCATTGGGGAGCATTCCCGGTCTGGGTTTGGGGGGGCGGCAGCAGGCCCATCCCGCGGATGCGCTGGACGACATCGTGGAAGTAGGCGCGTTTGGGGTGCCGGTGGTCGTAGAAGGCCTCGACGGGCAGGCGGTCGTCGCGGTCGTCGATCACCGGAATGTCGGGCACCAGGGCCAGGGCCGCGGTGACGATGCGGTTGACGGTGCTGGGCCGGTCGGTTTCGTAGACCGGCGGGATCACCACCACCATCCGGGCCCCGTTGCGGGTGGCGATGGCCTGGATCTGGCGCAGGGACCGGGCGATGGCCGCCTCGTCGCCGAACGACAGCTTGCGGGTGGACTCGATGAGCGGGTGCTCGTTCAGCAGCGGCGGATCACCGAACAGCCAGTCCGCCGAGCCGTCGGCGCGCAGGGCATCGTGGAGCACCAGCCGGCGCACCGCCGGCAGGGCGCAGTCGCCGACCCGGTCCAGAATCCCGGCGGCCAGCAGCACGGATACCGGCAACCGGGCGTAAAGGGCCCGCTGCCAGTCCTTCAGCCGGGCCAGGGCGGCGTCGGCCCGATCGGGTCCGCAGGCCTCGACATCCAGCCGGGCGATGGGCTTGCCGCGGTTGAGCACCAGGTTGAACAGCAGCTGGTAGTTCAGGACCTCGGCCACCACCTTGGCGCCCTGGTGCAGGCGGGCCTTCGCGGCGGCCCAGGACGAACCGCCGTCGAACGCCGCCTCGCCGGCGGCGATGAGGTCCGCCGGAATGTCCTCGTCGCGGGTCAGGATGTAATTGCCGTTGTGCATGTTGGGGGTCATCAGGCCGACGATGATCAGGTCCCTGGGCAGGGTGCTCCTGGCTTCCATGTGGATCAGCAGGTCGCGGACGCCGGGCAGCCCCAGGGTCTGGAGGTTGTAGTTGAAGAACTGGTCGGGCGGGGCGTCGGGGCCGAAGGCGTCACGGCCGAAATAGCGGATCTGGTGGGTGCCGAAGGCGCCGACGCGGTAGGGGCCGGCGGTTTCGGCGAAGCCCAGGGTCAGGTCGTTGAACTGGCGCCGGGTCAGGCCGGCCGGCGCAAGGCGTTCGGTGGGCGACAGGCCGGCGAAGTCCACGGGGTGGGCGCGCAGGTCCTCGGCCGCCAGGTACAGGGCCACGTTGCCCCCCAGCAGCAGGGCCAGCACGGCCAGGAACAGAAGGGTCCGCCGCATGGTCAGAAGCGGAAGTAGATGAAGGTCTTGCTCCACGAGAAGAACAGGACCGAAAGGTAGACCATGCCGGCCCAGGCCACCGGGTGGCCGATCACCCGGCCGAGGGCCGAGGTCACGCCGTCGGTCCCGTGCAGCCAGCGGTCCTCCCGGGCCAGGAAGGTCCAGGCGGTGACGGCAAGGGTGAACGACCATTCCAGCGGGCCGAAGGCCTGGGGCGTCCAGGCGCCGGACCAGAAGATCGTCTTCATCAGCAGGCCGTAGTCGGCGAAGCCCAGATAGAACAGGGGCCAGCCCAGGCTGACCAGCAGGAAGGTCAGGCTCATCTGCAACCAGGCCGGCATGCGGTCCCAGGCCGGGGCGACGGCCGTGTAGGCCAGCACCAGGACGGCGTGATACAGGCCCCAGACCACGAAGTTCCACCCGGCCCCGTGCCACAGGCCGCACAGGGCGAACACGAACAGGATGTTGCGGGCATAGGCCTGGTTGCCGCCCAGGCGGATGTAGACGTAGTCGCGCAGGAAGTAGGACAGGGTGACGTGCCAGCGACGCCAGAATTCCCGCGGATTGCGCGACAGGTAGGGTTCGCGGAAATTGCGCGGCAGGCTGATGGCGAACAGCTTGGCCAGGCCGATGGCGATGATGGAATAGGCCCAGAAGTCGTAATAGATGCGCAGGCTGTAGGCCAGCACCGACAGGCTGGCGTCCAGGGCCGAGGCCGCGCCCTGCACGTCATAGCGTTCCTGGATGATGCCCAGCATGTCGGCGAAGAACACCTTGCCGAACAGCCCCACGGCCAGCAGCTTCACGCCGCCGGCCACGTCCGGATCCAGGTGCCGCTGGCGGGTCACCGCGCGCAGCTGGTCGGCGATCTGGTGGTAGCGGACGATGGGCCCGGCAATGAGCTGCGGGAAGAACGAGATGAAGGTGATGAAGTGCAGGATGTTGCGGTCCGGCTGGGCCCGGTTGTGGTCCCGCACGTCGATGGTATAGGCCAGGATCTGGAAGGTGTAGAAGCTGATGCCCGCCGGCAGCAGGACGCTGAGGAAGAAGTAGAACGGCTGCCGGCCGGCCTCGTCCACTCCCAGGCTGTCCAGGGTGAAGCCCAGGTAGCGGAACAGGAACAGCACCGCCAGCGGGAACGACACCCCCAGGGCCAGCAGCCAGCGCGATGTGTGCCGGTACAGCAGGAAGGCCATGGCGAAGGCCCACAGGCACGACAGGATCAGGAACACCAGGGGCGTCAGCCCGGCGGCGCCATAGAACACCAGCGAGGCCGCACCCAGCACCCCCATGCGCCAGGCCGGCGGCACCGTGTAGAACGCCAACAGGGTGACCGGCAGGAACAGAAACAGGAACAGGGTGGAATTGAACAGCATGGTCGGTCAGGGGGCGGGCGGGGCCAGGCCCAGGTCGATCAGTCCGGCGCGCACCGTTTCCGCCACCAGGGCGTAGCCTTCGGCCGTGTAGTGGCTGCCGGGGTACAGGAAGAACGTTTCGGCCGGGTTGGCGGTCGCCGCCATCACCGGTTTCATGTCGATCAGCGGCACGCCGGCCGCCCGGATGGCCGCCAGGACCGGTTCGCGCATCCGCGATTCGACCGTTGCCGGCACCGGCGCGAAATGCTCGATGGACGGCATGTAGACAACCACCAGACGGCCATCCCAGGCGGCCACCCGGTCGCGGGCCGTGGCCAGGATGCGGCCGAACAGGTCCACCGCCTCGTCCAGGTCTTGGGCGTTGGTGCGGTCGGCGAGCTGGCCGCGCAGGTTCAGGCCCAGGCCCTCGCGCAGTTCCCGCAGCAGCACGAAATCGGCCACCCGGCGGTGCCAGTCGAAGCGGTCATAGCCCTTCAGGCGCATGACCTTTTCCATGTAGGTGTCGATGCGGGCGTCCAGTTCCGGCTGCAGGGCGGCCAGCCCGGTGGGGGCGCCGTCGGTCAGGTAGCGCAGGTAGGCGGGCTGCAGCCGTTCGTCCAGCAGGTTTTCCAGGTCGTTCTCGAAGTACACCCACAGCAGCACCCGGGGCCGGGCCAGGCTGGCGTATTCGGTCAGCGCCGCCAGGTGGATCAGCGGCCCCGTGCCGCCGTAGCCCAGGTTCAGGGTGGCCGGCCAGGTGCGGCGCAGCAGGTCGAGGAACCCCTCGCCCGGCGCCACGCAGGCCCCCTGGGTGAAGGAATCGCCCACCGCCGCGATGGCCGCCCGCCCGCCCGCCGCCGGCCAGGCGCCGTCGGGAGTGTTGAAGCCGTAGCGGTCGGCGTCATAGACCGTGTAGGTGCCGGTTTCGTTGCACAGCACCGTGGGCCGGCCGGACCGGCCGGACAGGGGCGTGACACTGCGTCCGTCGATGTCCAGCGGCACGGGCATGAAGCGCGTGGCGTGGGACGGATAGGCCTCCACCCCCCGGGCCCGCAGGTCGGCCACCATCTGGCCCTTCGAGCGGCGGTCGAAGGGCCGGCCCGTGCGCGCCTCCACCTGGGCGATGCGGGCGGCCCGGGTCCAGGCCTTGTCCGCCTCCACATAGCCCTGGTAGCCGTAGATGGCCAGCACCACGGCGGAAACGTTGACCACCAGCAGGGCCCGGGTGCCCACCGACATCCGCAGGGACCCCGCCATGACTCCGGCAAACACCAGGGGCAGGCCCAGGAACAGCAGCGCCCGGACCGGGGTCAGGCTGGGCAGGTCCAGCCGGTACAGGCCCCAGCCCAGCACGGCCAGGCCGGCCAGGGCATAGAACACCGCCAGGCCATTGAGGATGCGACGGCCGGTCACGGCGTACCGTCCAGGAACGACAGGTCCACGGCGCCGGCGGCGATCAGGGCCTCGGCCAGCACCACGTCCTCGGGCCCGTCCACGTCCATGTCGTAGGGCCGCGCGATCAGCCGGCCCACCGACGGCTGGGCGAAGAAGTCGTCGCCCGCCAGCAGGGCCGAGGCGCGGGTGATCACCAGGTTGCCGAACACGTGCAGCGCCGGCTTGAGCTGCTTGTTGTAGCCCCGCGCCCGCTCGGCCGCGTAGTGGAAGGCGGTGCGCCCGCCGGCGAAGTCCCGCTGGTTCCAGGCATGGTGGTTGTGGGGCACCTTGGCGATGGTCTGGCCCGACCGGGCCTCGGGGTCCGCCGCCGCGGCGGCCAGCAGGTCGGTCACCTGGCCGGGCAGCAGGAAGGGGCTGGTGGGCTGGATCAGCACGATCCATTCGGGCAGCGGCGCCGTGGCGCCCAGCCGGGCCAGCAGGTCGCGGGCCACGTCGTTGACGTTGGCGTCGTCGGTGGCCAGGGCTTCGGGCCGGGGGTCCACCTCGGCGCCCAGGTGAAGGGCCCGGGCGGCGATGTCCGGGTGGTCGGTGGAGCAGATGATCCGCGCGCAGCACCCGGCCGCCTGAACGGCGCGGATGCCGTAGTCCAGCAGCGGCCGCCCGGCCAGAGGCACCAGATTCTTCAGCCGGATGCTCTTCGACCCGCCGCGGGCCGGCACCAGGGCCCAGGCCGTGGGGACGGCGCCGTTCATGGTGCGGACTCCGGCAGGGCCAGGCCCAGGGCGGCGGCGGCCTTCTCGATCACCCGCCGCTCGGTCTCGGACCAGGCGTCGACGGGGGAACCGCCGATGTGCGGCGTCAGGATCAGGTTGTCGTGGGCCCGGGCGTGGCGGGCCAGGCGGCTGTCGGCGAAGGTGTCGGTGAAGCCGGGCACGAACTCGCCGTCCACGGTGTCCAGGGCGGCGGCGCGGATGTGGCCCGAGTCCAGCAGGTCCAGCAGGGCATCGGTGTCCAGCAGCTCGCCGCGCGCCGTGTTGACCACCAGGGCGCCCCGGGGCAGGGCCTCCAGCACGGCGCGGGACACCAGGCCCCGGGTCTCGTCGTTGGCCGGGGCGTGCAGGCTCAGCACGTCGGAGCGGGCGGCCAGGGCCGTCAGGTCGGCCATGCCGCCGGGCACGTGGGGGTCGTAGTAGGCCACGTCCATGCCCATGGCACGGCCCACCTGGGCCACCTTGCGGCCCAGCCTGCCGTACCCCACCAGGCCCAGGGACAGGCGCGAGAACATGCGCGGCGCGCCCCACGGACGCCGGTTCCAGGCCCCGCCAGCGGCCGCCGCGTGGGCCGCCGGGATGCGCCGCCAGGCGGCCAGCATCAGGCCGATGGTGTGCTCGGCCGTGGGCGTGATGGTGTCCAGGAACGGCTGCTCGTCGTGCAGGGCGCACACGGCCACGCCCCGGGCCGCCGCCGCCGGGGCGTCGATGTGGGGGATGCCCGTGGTGTTGGACACGATGGCCCGCAGGCCGGGGCAGCGGTCCATGCGCGCCGCGTCCACCACGTAGCCCAGGGGGGCGAACAGCACCTGGGCCCGGGCCAGGTCCTCGGGCCGGTCGCGGCGCGGGTCCTCGGCCTCCACCCGCTCGAACAGGTGGTCCAGCAGGGCCAGATTGTCCGCCTGATAGCACATGCACCGGTAATACAGGGCCACGGGCTTCAATAGGTCATCCTTTTCACCAGCAGGCGGTCGTCCAGGGGCTGGTCCTTCAGCACCCGGACGATGCGGGCCCCGGCCTGCCCGTCGCCGAAGGGCTGGGCGCAGGTCTCGACGGCGCGGCGGAAGGCGGCGTCGTGCAGGGCCCGGTCGATGGCGGCGCCGATGGCCGCCCGGTCGTGGCCGCAGTGAATCACGTTCCCAGCGTGCAGGCGGCCTTCCTGACGGCGACCGATGTTCACCGCCGGCAGGCGGAACGACGGGGTCTCGATCAGCCCGGCCGAGGAGTTGCCGACGAACACCGCGGCCATGGCCAGCAGGCCCCAGAACAGGGGCGCGTCCAGGTTCTTGTGGACCTGGAAGTCCGGGCCCGTGGCCAGCTCGCCGATGGCCCGCACGATGCCCTCGTAGCCCGGGTCCGAGCAGGGGTAGACGACCACCGCCTGCTGGCCGGCGGCCCGCACGGCTTCCAGGGTTTCCACCATCTGCGGATGGGCGGCGTCCGGTTCGGTGGTTTCCGAATGCTGCAGCACCACGACCACCGGCCGCGCCGGGTCCAGGTTCAGGGTGCGGGCCACGGTGTCGCGGTCCAGGTATTCGCCGGCGACGATCAGGTCGATATGGTTGTCGCCCACCACGTGGACCCGCCAGGGGTCCTCGCCCATGGCGACGATGCGCTCGCCGCTTTCCCGGGTGGACGGGAAATGCAGGTGCGACAGCTTGGTCACCGCGTGGCGCACCTGTTCGTCCACCGAGCCCGACACGTCGCCGCCCTGCAGGTGGCCGATGGGCAGGCCCAGCATGGTGGCGGCGAAGGCCGTGGACAGAACCTCGCCCCGGTCGCCGTACAGCAGGCAGATGTCCGGCGCCAGGTCGGCCAGCACGCCGGTCATCTTGTACATGCAGGTGGCCAGGGCGCGGCTGCGGCTGTCGGGCCGGTCGTCGGCCTGCTCCATGTCCACGGCGGCGGCCACGGCGAACTCGCGCTCCACCTCCTGGATGGTGCGGCCGAAACGGTCGCTGACGTGCTGGTCGGTGACCACGAGCTGCAGCGTCAGGTCCGGGTCGGCCTCGATCAGGCGCAGCATGGGCTTCATGGCCCCGAAGCCGCCCCGCTTGCCGGTGAGTACGAACACCTTGCGGGTCATGCGCGGCGGGCCTCCGGAACAGCGGGGGCGGCCCGGGGCGGCAGGCCCAGTTCGTCGCGGATCTGGTCGCGGGGGTCGATGCCCGACTGGTCCACCAGGCCGGCCAGGTCGGCGAAGGGATAGGCGGCCTGACCCGATTCAAGGGCGCGGATCCGCGCCACGGCTTCCTCCCCCGACGACAGGGTGATCTGCGGGAACAGGCGGTAGTAGGTGTCGGCCTCGTCGGCCACGTCCTCGAACTCGAAGACATAGGTGGGCAGGCCGTACTGGATGGTCTCGATGGTCACGGTGGAGGTGTTGTCGGTCAGGGCGTAGCGGCTTTTCAGCATCAGGTCGTAGGTGTTCTCTTCGGTTTCCACCAGGTTGTCCGGGCCCTCGGCGCACAGGCGCACCAGCTCGGCCCCCAGGCCGTCCCGCTTGCGCGACGGCTTCATCTTCACGAACACCGTGACGTCCGGAAAGGCAAGCGCCACCTTGATCATTTCCGCGATCAGGCGCGCGCCGTAGGGGGCGATGCTGATCAGGAACAGGATGTTGCCGGGCCGCGGGTCGCCCAGGCGCGCGGTCTGCGCCAGGGTCATGCCGTGGGAGCCGATGGGCCGGATGCGCAGGCCCGGCGCCCAGGTCTGGTGGTAGTGGCGGTCATAAAGGTCGCGGCCGAAGGTGAAGTAGACGTCGAAGTCCAGGTAGCTCCACTGTGGCGAGACGATCTCGGGCACCGGCAGGCCGTGGGCCATGCCCATGGACAGGCCGCCCCGGAGGCGCATTTCCTGGCTGCGCAGGATGTGCTCCACGTTGTAGTCGTCGCGCCCCAGGAAGTGGCGGATCGCGTGGCGTTCCAGCAGGGCCCTGACGACCACCCGCTTGTGGGGCAGCGCGGCCACGGCCCGGAAAAGGCGCGGATCCCAATGGCCCAGGTGGCGGAACAGGCGCCAGCCGTCGCGCAGCAGCAGGCCCAGCGCCGCCGGAATCTGGGCCGGGCGCAGCCATCCCGAATTGTACACACTGGTCTGGAAGGGCTTGGCGGCATCGGCGCCCCGCTCCCGCAGCTGCGCCGGGCTGCGAAAGATGACCAGGACGTCGGCGGGGTCGTCGACGATCTCCTCCAGGAACCGGATGTGGTGGGGCGAGATGTAGTCGCTGGCCAGCAGGACGGGCTCCGGCGGCGGTGGCGCGGCCCGGGTGCGGCCCAGGCTCCAGGCCAGGCCGTAGACCGTGGTGGCCAGGGCCAGGCCGGCGTTGACCAGCCGGTTCAGGCGCCCCCGGCCGGACCAGCCCAGGGCCGGCCGCCGGCCCAGGCGCCGGGCCAGCCAGTTCCGGGCGAAGGGATCGGCGCCGGTCACGGTCACCGCTGCACCCCGGTCGGCATCCAGGTCCGACAGGACGCACTGGAAGCGGATCATCCCGGCCAGCCGGTTGTAGGTGACGTGGCGCACGGCCTGGGCATAGGGCCCCACGGCGGCGTCCAGGGCGGCGAAGCGGAAGTGTTCGGCGAACAGGTCGGTGTGGCGGCGGAAGGCGTTGTAGCGTTCCATGTTGGAATAGAGGGACGTGAGATGCGGCCAGCGCGGCACGGCGACCTCCAGGGGCACCAGGCGGCCGGCCCGTTCCCAGCGGGCGTGCAGGGCGGCCAGCAGGTGGCCGGTACCGGGGATCAGCGGCTCCACGTCGAACACGCATACGGCGCGGCGGCGCCACAGCCGCCACAGGGTGGGCAGCAGCGTGGCTTCCGTCAGCACGGTGACGGCCAGGGGCCGGGCGGGATCGGTCGGTCGGTCGGTCATGTCACAGCCGGGCCAGGGCCCGCAGCCAGGCGGCCCACCAGGCCCGGTCGCAGCGGGCCAGATGATCGACGAAGAACCGGCGCGCCTGGCGCACCGCCGGGCCCTGCCACCACGCGGCCACGTCGTCCCACACGGCGTTCACGTGCGCCGCCGCCTGGGCCGGGTCGTGGTACAGGATCCCGGCGTCGCGCAGGGCGGCGAAGCCCTCTTCCAGGGCGGGGTTCGCGGTCCACACCTCGGGGTCCCAGAAGCAGACGGTGGGCGTGTCGGCGGCCAGGGCCATGAACAGGGTGGTGCCGCAGTGGTCCATGACCACCAGGCGGCAGGTCAGCAGTTCCCCATGCAGCCCACCGTCCATGACCTGCAGGTCCGGAAACGCGGCCTTCACGTAGCTCTCGTCGTCCAGGTCGGCCTCGCTGCTGGGATAGGGCTTGTAGCGCAGCGCCTGGCGGTTGGCCTGCGACAGGTGGCGCAGAAACGCCACCTTGTCCCGGCGGTACTTGATTGAATCGGTGTACTGGATCAGTCCGTCGAAGCGGAACAGCTGGCAGCGCTGCATGTTGGTGACCAGCACGGCCGTGCCGCCGCCGCCGCGGTAGCGGTCGCGGAACCGGGCCAGCAGGGGTGACGGCAGGGGAATGAACCGGCCCCGGTTGTCGCCGTCCGCGTGCCAGCCCCAGGAAATGAAGGCGTCGTGGGTATATTCACATTCCGGCGAATTCAGCAGCGGCCGTTGCACCGCGTTGCCGCCATGCTGGGAACAGACGATCCACTCTCCGCGTTCGGCGGCGGTGGCGATGATGAACTTGTCCGCGTCGTCGACGATCAACAGCGGACCGACCACGCGCAGCTTGCCCCGGCGGTAGCGGAGCTCCCGCGCCCGCGCGTCCATGGCCGCGAAGTTCGTGGTGAAGGTGGCGGGCAGGGTCCGCTCCTCCAGGAAGTCCAGCAGTGCAAGAAATCCCGCGTCGAATCGCGACTCGATGTCCGGGTCCCGGGGCCCGGGGACATAATCACCGTCGCCGGCGCCCCTGGCCGGCAGCAGCGACAGGAACAGGCCCATGGGAAGGGCGCTGTAGCGGGCGCCGTTGACGCGGCAGAACCGCGACCGCCCATGGGCGCGGCGCAGCCAGCCCCGCAGGCCCCCGACCCTTGTCGCCATGGAGAGTGCAGCAGGTTCGGCCGTGGGCCGGGCGACGGCGGGCGCCCGTTCGATGGTCCATGCCGAGGGTGGCTGGGCGGCGATGATCAGGCCGTCGACCCAGGCCGTGAAGGCTTGGTCCAGCAGGCCCGCGTCGACGAAGGCACGGGTGTCGGGGAAATCCCAGACCTGCCCGGCATCCGGCACGGTCACGGTCAGGGGCCGGTTCCCGTGACGGGCGATGATCCGTTCCAGCAGGCGCTGGTGCAGCCAGACGAACTGGGCCACCCCCAACAGCCAGGGCATCAGCAGCACCCGCCAGTAGCGATCACCGCGTTCGCCGTGGCGCGCGTTCATGCGCGCGCACCAACGCGGCAGGCGGGCGCGGACCAGGTCGCGCAACCGTTCCGCCGCCCGGGCCTCGTCCTCGATCGAATCGAAAAGGGGCTCGAAATCGATTGTTTCCCAGTCCGGACAGAGCTGTTCCCGGCCCTGGAAACACCAGGGCCCCAGAGCCACGTCCGCGTCGCGGTCGAAGTCCGCCGGGATGCGGTCCAGGATCAGGCGCCCGGGATGGCCGGTCACGAGATCTTCCGACCCAGGGCGAAGGCCTCGGCCGCCGCCAGGCCGCAGGAGGCACCGCGCCAGCGTGCCAGGTGGGTAACGCCTTCCAACGAGCGCGGATGGGGCCAGGCCCGCAGTTCCGCGTCATAGGCCCGCAGGGCCGCCAGCTTGGTCTCCAGGGTGTCCGAAATGTCGACGAACCAGTCGGGCCGGAAGGCCGCGCCATCGGCGGCCGGGCGCCATTCGGTGCTGGACGGCACCTCGAAGAACAGCAGGGTGTCCACCGGATAACCCGGTTGCGGCCGGCAGGCGGTGATCACCGCCTCGTGCGCCACCCGGTGGTCCACGTTCACGTCACCGCCGTGGTGGGTGTAGACGACCGACGGCCGCCACCGGCCCACGGCCGCCTCGACCCGCTTCACCACGTCCAGCAGATCAACGCCGTCCATGCGATTGTCGGGGAAGTCCGCCAGGTCCACCGAGGCAACACCCAGAATGTCGCCGGAGCGCTGCGCCGCCGCCGCCAGGGCCGACAGGTCCCCGGCCCGGCCGTCGCGGTCGCGGGCGGCGTCGCGGCTGGTGGCGCCTTCGGCCAGGATC
>JAGREA010000491.1 GCA_020446745.1 Rhodobacterales bacterium
AGAAGATGTCCTTGGCGTCGTCGCCCTGGTGGATCAGGGCGTCGTCGGGGGCGTAATCCTCCACCGCCAGGTATTCGATGAACCGGGCCACGTCCACCGACGGCGGGAACGACCGGCGCAACTGCTCGGCCAGGGGTTCGGCCGGTTCCGCCCCGCCCGGCCAATGGGCCCGCAGCAGGGCCTCCTCGCACCATTCCAGGCCCCGGTCCAGGTCGGGGAAGAAGATCATGCGCTGCACCTCGATGACGTCGCGCACCCGGCGGTCGGCGCCGGTGCGGCGGTCGCCGTTCCCGTCGCCGTCGCGGTGGCGGCCCCGGCGGTCTTCCCACATGCGGCGCTCGCGGCGGATGCCGGCCCGCTTCAGGCGGTCGCGGGCGTCGGGCGCCAGGCCCGTGCCGACGATGCGGAAGCCGTAGCGGGTGGCGTACTGGGCCAGGCGGTTGAAGCTGGCGGCGGCCGAGGAATCCAGCCCGCTGACGCGGCGGAAATCCAGCACCAGGTTGGTCAGCGGCGCCGCCGACGGGTCGCGCAGGTGTTGCGACACCCGGCGCACCAGGCGGTTGGCGGTGCCGAAGAAGATGAAGCCCTGCAGGCCCAGGATCAGGGTCCCCGGCCCGTGCTCGGCCAGCACCGCGCGGGCGGCTTCCGTGCGGTCCACGTTGGCGTGGTAGGCGGCACCGTCGACGGCGAAGCGGATCACGTTGACCCGGCTGTAGTTGACCACAAACAGCACCACGCCGGCCACGATGCCGGCGGCCACGCCTTCCATGAAGCCGAACAGCACCACCACGGCGAACACCAGCACCACCACCCCGTATTCGGCCCGGGACAGGGTGCGCCAGGCGAACACCAGCCACGTGGTGAGGAAGGAAAAGCCCATGAACATCAAAAGGATGCCCGGTACCAGCCGGGGCAGGAACGACAACGCCTGATAGCCGAACAGCAGGGTGGCGCCGATCACCCCGGCGGCCACCACCCCCACCAGGCGACGGGGCGCGCCCATCTGGTGCACCACCGAGGTGGTGCCCAGGTACTGGTAGCCCGGCAGGCCGCCGCCCAGGGCGCTGAGCAGGTTGCCCAGGCCGGCCACCTTCAGTTCGCGGTTCAGGTCGATGTCGGTGCGGGTGATCAGTTCCAGGCTGGTGCCGGTCAGCAGCAGACCCACCAGGACCAGCATCACCAGGGTGCCCAGCTTGGGCACCTCGTGGGCCAGCAGGGACCAGTCGGCCCCGGCCAGGGCCCCCAGGTGCTGGAACGGGTCGCCCAGGCCGTCCTTGGGGAACGGCCCCAGCAGCCAGGCGCCCTCGCGCAGGTCCCGCAGGTCGGCCCCCAGGGCCCAGGCCAGGGCCCAGAAGGCGGCGATCACCACCACCAGCACGGCGGGGATGGTGCGGGCGTGGCGCCCCTCGCGCACCCCCAGGGCCAGGGCCAGGCCGATCGCCGCGCCGGGCAGCCACTTGGGCAGCTCGCCGGGGGCCAGCAGGCCGGGCAGCGCCGCCCATTCCAGGGGCAGGTCGGTCATGGTCCGCACGCCGCCGCCCACCAGCAGCCACCCCACCCCGGCCAGGAACCCGCCGACCACGGGAAACGGCACATAGCGCACCAGGTTGCCCAGGCGGAACTGGCCCAGCAGGAACAGCACCAGGCCGATGACCCCGGTCGAGGCCGTGGCCCCGGCCACCACCAGGGGCACCAGGGCTTCCGGCGCCACGTCGGGGCCCAGGGCGGCGGCCAGGGACGCGGCCGCCAGGGCCAGGATGGCCAGCGAGGTATCGGGCCCCGCCACCATGCCGGGATAGGTGCTGAAGGCCGCCATGGTCAGGCACAGGATCAGGCCACTGTAGAGCGCCATGCCGTAGCCGGCGGCCACGCCCGGCGCCGCGGCACCGGAAAACACCAGGGTGGAGAACGACACGGAAAACAGGATCACCAGCAGGCCGGCCACGGCGCCCGCCATCCCGGCCCGTATCAGGCCCGGCCGTTCCGCTCCCCGATGCGTGTTGATGCCCGCCTCCCTCACCTCGAAGGCGCCTTCGACCGCGCCCCCTTGGCCGGACAGGGTAATGGAACTTCCTTTGTACACAAACACGAGAGTGGGAAAAATTGCACTTTTGGCCGGCCGAATCATGGATCATCCTGGCCGCCCCAACACCGTTCGAAAGGACGCCCGCCATGGACGCCTATACCCTGGTCATCGGCAACAAGAACTACTCTTCCTGGTCGCTGCGCCCCTGGCTGGCCATGACCCAGGCGGGCATCCCCTTCACCGAACATTTCGTGCGCCTGTTCCACGGCGACTGGCGGGCCGAACTGGCCAAGGTGTCGCCCACGGTGAAGGTGCCGGTGCTGCTGCACGGCGACGTGGCGGTGTGGGAATCCCTGGCCATCCTGGACTACCTGGCCGACCGCCACCCCGACAAGGGCCTGTGGCCGGCCGACGACGCGGCCCGGGCCATGGCGCGCTCGGCGGCGGCGGAAATGCACGCCGGGTTCACCACGCTGCGCAACCTGATGCCCATGAACCTGCGGCGCGACGACCTGAAGGGCCGGGGCCGGGGCCCGGGCCTGGACAAGGACGTGGACCGGGTGACGGCCCTGTGGCGGGAATGCCGCGAGCGGTTCGGCGCCGGCGGCCCGTTCCTGTTCGGCGCCTTCACCAACGCCGACGCCATGTTCGCCCCGGTGGTGACGCGGCTGGACACCTACGGCGTGGACCTGGACCCGGTGTGCGCCGAATACAGCCAGGCGGTGCTGACCATGCCAGCGTTCAAGCAGTGGAAGGCGGCGGCGCTGGAGGAACCGTGGATCATCGACGAGGACGAGATCGACTGAGGCCCCCTACCCCTCCTCCACCTGAAACGCCACCAGGTCGGCGCCGTCGTCCACCTGTTCGCCCACGGCGTAGTGGATGGCGCTGACCGTGCCGGCGGCCGGGGCGGCGATGGTGTGTTCCATCTTCATGGCCTCCAGCACCAGCAGGGGGTCGCCGGCCGCCACCTGGTCGCCGGCCGCCACGTGCACGGCGACGATCTTGCCCGGCATGGGCGCCGTCAGGTTGCCGCCGTGGGCGTCCTGGCCCGCCGCCCGGGCCGCCGGGTCGAACAGGGTCAGGCGGTGGGAGCGGCCGTCGTCCAGGATGGTCAGATCGTCGCCGTGGCGGATCACCGTGGCCTTCAGGCGCCGGCCGCCCAGGTCGGCGATCAAATCGCCTTCCGCCGTCAGCTCGCCGCGCACGGCCAGGGACCCGCCGGGCAGGTCCAGCACGAAGCCGTCGCCCCGATAGTGGGCCGTGACCGGCACCTCGGTTTCGCCGTCGATGAAGCGGATGTTCTGGTGGTTGTCGTCGTTCATGCGCCAGCCGGCGCAGTCGTTCCACGGCGAATGGGGGTCGCCCGACAGGCTCGCCGCCGCCGCCGCCTCGGCCGCCCGGGCCATGAGCACCTGCAGCGCCGCCAGGGCCAGCACCCGGTCCGTGGCCGGGGCGGCCGCCGGCACCAGGTCGGCCCGGTGGCGTTCGATGAAACCCGTGTCCAGTTCCGCCGCGGCGAAGGCCGGGTGGGCCGCCAGGGCGCCCAGGAAGGCCAGGTTGGCCGTGGGGCCGACGATCTGGTAGTCGCCCAGGGCGGCCCGCAGGCGGCGGATGGCGGCGTCGCGGTCGGCGTCCCAGACGATCAGCTTGGCGATCATGGGATCGTAGTGGACCGTCACCTCGTCGCCGCCGCGCACGCCCGTGTCGATGCGCACGTGGGGCCCCTCGGCCGGCGCCCGCAGGTGGCGCAGGCGGCCCGTGGAGGGCATGAAGTCCGCCGTTTCCGCATAGACCCGCACCTCGATGGCGTGGCCGTTGACCCGCAGGTCGTCCTGGCCCTTGGGCAGGGGCCGGCCGGCGGCCACCAGAAGCTGCCATTCCACCAGGTCCTGGCCGGTGATCATCTCGGTCACCGGGTGTTCCACCTGCAGCCGGGTGTTCATTTCCATGAAGTAGAATTGCCCGTCCGTATCCAGCAGGAATTCCACCGTGCCCGCGCCCTGGTAGCCGATGGCCTGGGCGGCGGCCACGGCGGCGTCGCCCATGCGCTGGCGCAGGTCCCTGGTCATGCCCGGGGCCGGGGCCTCCTCGATCACCTTCTGGTGTCGGCGCTGGATGGAGCAGTCGCGCTCGAACAGGTGCACGGCGTTGCCGTGGCCGTCGGCGAACACCTGGATCTCCACATGGCGCGGCTTGCGCAGGTAGCGCTCGATGAGCACCCGGGGGTCGCCGAACGAGGATTGCGCCTCGCGCTGGGCCCCGGCCAGGGCCTCGGCGATCTCGCCCGCGCTTTCCACCACCCGCATGCCCTTGCCGCCGCCGCCCATGACGGCCTTGATGAGCACGGGGAAGCCCATGTCCACCGCCGCCCGGGACAGCGTTTCGATGTCCTGGTCGTCGCCGTGGTAGCCGGGCACCAGGGGCACGTCGGCCCCTTCCATGATGGCCTTGGCGGCGCTTTTCGAGCCCATGGCCTCGATGGCCTTCACCGGCGGGCCGATGAACACCAGCCCGGCCTCGGCGCAGGCCTTGGCGAAGCCCGCGTTCTCCGACAGGAACCCGTAGCCCGGATGGACCGCCTGGGCGCCCGAGGCCAGGGCGGCGGCGATGATCCGCTCGCCCTTCAGGTAGCTTTCGGCGGCCGGGGCCGGGCCGATCAGGTGGGCCTCGTCGGCCAGGGCCACGTGCAGGGCGCCGGCGTCGGCTTCCGAATGGACGGCCACGGTGCGGATGCCCAGGCGCCGGCAGGTGCGGATGACGCGGCAGGCGATCTCGCCCCGGTTGGCGATGAGAATCTTGGTGAACATATCAGCCTACCATCCAGTCCGGCTTACGTTTTTCCAGGAAGGCGCCCACGCCCTCCCGGCCCTCGTCCGAGGCCCGGCGGTCGGCGATGCGCCGCGCCGTATCCTCCAGCACCGCGTCGTCGGCCGGGCGGTCGGCGACGGCGAAGATCAGGTCCTTGGCCGCCGCCATGGCCCGTGGGCCGTTGGCCTGCAGGGTGGCCAGGGTCTCGTCCACGGTGGCCCGCAGGTGGCCTTCGTCCACCACCCGGTGCACCAGGCCCAGGCGCAGGGCCTCGGCGGCGTCGAACCGTTCGGCGGTGAGGAAATACCGCCGCGCCGCCCGCTGGCCCATGGCCGCCACCACGAAGGGCGAGATGACGGCGGGGATCAGCCCCAGCTTGACCTCGGACAGGCAGAAGGTGGCCCGGTCGGCGGCGATGGCGATGTCGCAGCAGGCCACCAGCCCCACCCCGCCGCCGTAGGCCGCCCCCTGGACCATGGCGATGGTGGGCTTGTTCAGGTGGTTCAGGGCGTGCATCAGGCCGGCCAGGGCCCGGGCGTCTTCCATGTTCTCGGCGTGGGTGTAGCCGGCCATGCGCTTCATCCAGTTCAGGTCCGCCCCGGCCGAAAAGCTGCGCCCGGCGGCGCCCAGGACCACGGCCCGCACGCTGTGGTCGTCGTTCAGCAGGTGCAGTTCGGCGGTCAGGCGGGCGATCAGGGCGTCGTCGAAGGCATTGTGCACGTCGGGCCGGTTCAGGGTGACCCAGGCGGTGCCGTCGGCGTCGGTCTCGGACAGGAAGGGGTGGTCGGTCGTCATGGTTCGTCTCGAAAAAGGTTAAACGCAGAGGACGCTGAGGTACGCAGAGGTCTTAAGAGATAAAAAAAATCCTCTGCGTACCTCTGCGTCCTCCGCGTTGAAAAAAATCTACATCCGGAACACGCCGAACGTCGTTTCCTCCACCGGCGCATTGAGGGAAGCGGAGATGCCCAGGCCCAGGACCATGCGGGTGTCGGCCGGGTCGATGATGCCGTCGTCCCACAGCCGGGCGCTGGCGTAATAGGGATGTCCCTGGGTCTCGTACTGCTCCAGGATGGGGGCGCGGAAGGCGGCCTCCTCCTCGGCCGGCCAGGTCTCGCCCCGGGCCTCCATGGCGTCGCGCTTGACGGTGGACAGCACCCCGGCCGCCTGCTCGCCGCCCATCACCGAGATGCGGGCGTTGGGCCACATCCACAGGAAGCGGGGTGAATAGCCGCGCCCGCACATGGAATAGTTCCCGGCCCCGAAGCTGCCGCCGATGATCACCGTGAACCGCGGCACCTTGGCGCAGGCCACGGCGGTGACCATCTTGGCCCCGTCCTTGGCGATGCCCCCGGCCTCGTACTTGGAACCCACCATGAAGCCGGTGATGTTCTGCAGGAACACCAGGGGGATGCCCCGTTGGCTGCACAGTTCCACGAAATGGGCCCCCTTCAGGGCGCTTTCGGAAAACAGGATGCCGTTGTTGGCGACGATGCCCACGGGATAGCCCCAGATGCGGGCGAAGCCGCACACCAGGGTGGTGCCGTAAAGCTGCTTGAACTCGTCGAACTCCGAACCGTCCACCAGCCGCGCGATCACCTCGCGCACGTCATAGGGCTTCTTGCTGTCGGCCGGGATCACGCCGTACAGCTCCTGGGCGTCGTACAGCGGTGCCACGGGCGGGCGCAGGTCCAACCCCACCCGCTTGGGCCGGTTCAGGTTGCCGACCACGCGCCGGGCGATGGCGAGCGCATGGGCGTCATCCTCGGCCAGGTGGTCGGTCACGCCCGAGGTCTTGGAATGGAGCTCGCCGCCGCCCAGGTCCTCGGCCGAGACCACCTCGCCCGTGGCCGCCTTCACCAGCGGCGGGCCGCCCAGGAAGATGGTGCCCTGGTTCTTGACGATGATGCTTTCGTCGGACATGGCCGGCACGTAGGCCCCGCCGGCCGTGCACGAGCCGTGCACCACGGCGATCTGCGGGATCTTGGCCGCCGACAGGTTGGCCTGGTTGTAGAAGATGCGGCCGAAGTGGTCACGGTCGGGGAACACCTCGTCCTGCTGCGGCAGGTTGGCGCCGCCGCTTTCCACCAGGTAGACGCAGGGCAGGTTGTTTTCCCGGGCGATCTCCTGGGCCCGCAGGTGCTTCTTCACGGTCAGGCCGTAATAGGTGCCGCCCTTCACCGTGGCGTCGTTGGCGATGACCATGCATTCCCGGCCCTGGATGCGGCCGATGCCGGTGATCACCCCGGCGGCGGCGATGTCGCCCGAATACATGCCCCAGGCGGCCAGCTGGCTGAGCTCCAGGAACGGCGAGCCCACGTCCAGAAGCTGGCGGATGCGGTCGCGCGGCAGCAGCTTGCCGCGGGCCAGGTGGCGGTCCCGCGCCCGCTGGCCGCCGCCCAGCTTCACCTGGGCCACGGTGGCGCGCAGGTCGTCCACCACGGTTTGCATGGCCGCCGCGTTGCCCTGGAAGTCGGCGGCCCGGGGGGAAAGCTTGCTCTTGATCGTCGTCATGACCGGTTCACCATCCGCCCTGCTGCATCCATTTCTTGACCATCCACATGCGGTCCGACCCCCAGAAGCCTTCGCCATCGACGATGAAGAAGGGGGAACCGCACACGCCCTTCTTCATGGCCTCGTCCGTGCGGTCGCGCAGGGCCTGCTTGGCCTCCGGCGTCTGCAGGGCCGGGCCCAGCACGTCGGGGTCCACGTTGCAGCCGGCGGCGATGTTCAGCACGGTCTGGGCCGGGCTGATGTCGATGTTGCGGGCGAAATAGGCGTTGAAGGCCACCCGGGCGAACTTCTTGGCCGTGTCGGGGTCGTCCTTGTCGATCCAGTAGAAGGCCCGGGCCGCGTGCTGGGTGGGGATGGGGAACTTGTCGGGCATGTGCCAGTCCACGTCCATGTAGCGGGCCATGCGTTCCAGGTCGTGGCGGGTGTAGTCGCCCTTGATGGGCTGCCGGGTCAGCGGCCCGTTTCCGGTGACGCCGAACACCACCCCCAGCAGGAACGGCCGCCACAGGGTCTCGCGCCCCGCCCGCGCCGCCAGGTCGTCGATCTTCTGCGCCGCCAGGTAGGCGTAGGGGGAGGAGAAGTCGAACCAGAATTCCAGGGTCTTGGTCATGATGGGTCCAAACCAATGAACATGCGGGCCTCATAGAAAGGCAAACCACAGAGGCACAGAGACACAGAGAAAAAGGAACCGCGCGCGTTGCGCGCCATCTCTTTCATCTCTGTGCCTCTGTGTCTCTGTGGTTCAAACACCCTTGGCCCATCAGTCCTCCGCCAGCACGGCGCGGCTGATCACCAGGCGCTGGACGTCGGACGTGCCTTCGTAGATCTGCGTCACCCGCACGTCGCGATAGATGCGCTCGACGGGGAAGTCCTCCAGATAGCCGTAGCCGCCGTGGATCTGGATGGCCGCCGAGCACACCCGCTCGGCCATCTCGGAGGCGAACAGCTTGGCCATGGAGGCCTCCTTCAGGCACGGCAGCCCGGCGTCGCGCAGCGCCGCCGCCTGGTGGACCAGCAGGCGCGCCGCCTCGATGCGGGTCGCCATGTCGGCCAGGCGGAAGGCCACGGCCTGGTGCTCGGCGATGGGCTTGCCGAAAGTCTGGCGCTCCTTGGCGTAGCGCACCGCCGCCTCGAACGCCGCCCGGGCCATGCCCACGGACTGGGACGCGATGCCGATGCGCCCCCCCTCCAGGTTCGACAGGGCGATGCGGTAGCCCTCCCCTTCCTCGCCCAGCAGCAGGTCGGGGGTCAGCTTCATGTCGTCGAACACGATCTGCGCCGTGTCGGAATTGTGCTGGCCCATCTTCTTTTCCACCCCGGCCACCACGTAGCCCGGCGTGTCCGTGGGCACGATGAAGGCGGAAATGCCCTTCTTGCCCTTGTCCGGATCGGTGACGGCGAAGGCGATCAACAGGTCGGCGTTGGCGCCGGACGTGATGAACTGCTTGGTGCCGTTCAGCACGAAGTGGTTGCCTTCCCATCGGGCCCGGGTCTTCAGGGCGGCGGCGTCGGACCCCGCCTGGGGCTCCGTCAGGGCGAACCCGCCCAGCATCTCGCCCCGGGCCAGGGGCTTCAGGAAGCGCGCCTTCTGGTCCTCGGACCCGAACTTCAGGATCGGCATGCAGGCCACGGAGTTGTGCACGCTCATCACCGTGGAACAGCCGGCGTCGCCGGCGGCGATCTCCTCCAGGGCCAGGGCATAGGCCACGTGGTCGGCCCCGGCGCCGTCATAGGTGTCGGGCACCAGCATGCCCAGCAGGCCCAGTTCGCCCATCTCGGCGATGGCCTCCTTGGGGAAGCGCGATTCCCGGTCCCACTGGGCGGCGTTGGGGGCCAGGCGGTCGCGGGCGAAATCCCGCGCCATGTCGCGGATCAGGGTCTGTTCCTCGGTCAGGGTCATGTTTTCACCAGGGGATCTCGGTACCGTCGTAGTTGAAGAAGCGCCCCGTGCCCAGGTCGCGCATCTGGGCGATCACCTGGCGCATGCCAGTGACGCTGGTCTGGGCGTCGATGGCCGCCGTGGGGCCGCCCATGTCGGTGCGCACCCAGCCGGGATGCAGCAGGCCCACGGTGATGCCCTTGCCCGCCAGGTCCACGGACAGGCTTTTCATCACCTGGTTCAGGGCCGCCTTGGACGAGCGGTAGATGTAGGACCCGCCGGAATCGTTTTCCGTGATGCTGCCCATGCGGCTGGAGATGGTGACGATCATCTTCTGGTCGCTGCGCGACACCAGGTCGGCGAAGGTTTCCGACACCTTCAGGGGCGCGAACACGTTGGTCAGCATCACCGCGCCCCAGGCGTCGTAATCCACGCCGCCCAGCATGGCCGGGCGCGGGCCGTAGATGCCGGCGTTGTTGATCAGCAGGTCCACGGGCTGGCGGCGCAGGGTGTGGGCCAGGGCCTCCACCTCGGCGAAGTTGGCCACGTTCATGCGGTGCACCTGCACGCCGGGCATGGCGCGCAGGCCCTCGGCCAGGTCGGGATCCCGGCAGGTGGCGATGATCTTCCACCGGTCGGCCGCGTACTGGCGGGCAAATTCCAGCCCCAGGCCGCGGCCGGCCCCGGTGATCATGACGGTCGGCATTCAGACTCTCCCTCTCGCTTCCCGACCCCCGCTGGCCCCACCTAGGTCAGGCGTTCGATGGCCATGGCCGTGGCCTCGCCCCCGCCGATGCACAGGCTGGCCACGCCCTTGGTCTTGCCATACTTCTTCAGGGCGTTCAGCAGGGTCACGACGATGCGCGCCCCCGAGGCACCCACGGGATGGCCCAGGGCGCAGGCGCCCCCGTGTACGTTGACCTTCTCGTGCGGCAGGTTCAAGTCCCGCATGGCCGCCATGGTGACCACGGCGAAGGCCTCGTTGATCTCGTACAGGTCCACCTCGTCGGCGGTCCAGCCGGTCTTGGCCAGCACCTTCTCGATGGCGCCGATGGGCGCCGTGGTGAACCACTGGGGCGGGTTGGCCTGGGTGGCGTGGGCGTGGATCACGGCGATGGGCGTCAGGCCCCGCTTCTCGGCCTCGGACCGCCGCATCAGCACAAGGGCCGCCGCGCCGTCGGAAATGGACGACGAGTTGGCCGGCGTTACCGTACCGTTCTTGCGGAACGCGGGCTTGAGCTGCGGGATCTTGTCCAGGTTGGCCTTCAGGGGCTGTTCGTCGTGGTCGATCACCACGTCGCCCTTGCGGGTCTTCAGGGTGACGGGCTGGATCTCGGGGGCGAAGGTGCCGTCCGTGATGGCCGCCTGGGCCCGCTTCAGCGAGGTGATGGCGAACTCGTCCTGGGCCTCGCGGGTGAACTGGTAGTGCTCGGCGCAGTCCTCGGCGAAGGCGCCCATCAGCTTGCCTTCCTCGTAGGCGTCCTCCAGCCCGTCCAGGAACATGTGGTCCTTCACCGCGTTGTGGCCCAGGCGATAGCCGGCCCGCGACTTGGGCAGGATGTAGGGGGCGTTGGTCATGCTTTCCATGCCGCCGGCCACCATGATGTCGAAGCTGCCGACCAGGATGTTGTCGTGGGCCAGCATGGCCGCCTTCATGGCCGAGCCGCACATCTTGGAGATGGTGGTGCAGCCCACGTCCCAGGCCAGGCCGGCGTTGTGGGCCGCCTGGCGGGCCGGGGCCTGCTTCACGTCGGCGAACAGGCACAGGCCCATGATCACGTCCTGCACGTCCTCGGGCACCAGGCCGGCCCGTTCCACGGCCGCCTTGATGGCGATGCCGCCCAGTTGCGGCGCCGTCAGGTCCTTCAGGTCGCCCTGGAAGCCCCCCATGGGGGTCCGGGCCGCGCCGACGATGACGATGGGATCCGGTTGCACGTAGACCTCCTCTGTCGCGTGTTGTGATTCATGGCTTCGAATTCAGGAGCCGATAATCCCGGTTACCGCCCCAATTTCACTTTGACCTTCAGGATCGGCTCCATTGATGCGCATACTTGAAACGACCAAACCCATAAACCCCAGAAAAAAAATCAAAATAAAAAATAGTCTGAAAATACTAGTAAACGACGCTATAAATCGCCTATCTCTCTCCGATACAGTGGCAATCATTATTTTTTCGTTTTTTAGTTCATTACTCAGGAATATATCTTCATCTCTTATGTAAGCTAATGCAACTTGTATGAGTTGCTTGTTCCTCACGTCAAGCCTATAAAACAATATCGATGTTACCATGATAATCATACAAACTAATACTGCCATATAATCATGCCCCTCAAGATAAAGTTTTACGTAACCCGTAAATAATAATGCCGTTATGATTAGAAAGAACCGAAAAGCATCCAGCCGCTGCTTTGCATGATAAATAAACCAGTCCCAGGCATATTTTCTGGCCTCTTTCCTGCTTTCCGTCATCGTGTCGGTCATGGCACTCCGCCCCTCGTTCAGTCGTAAGGCGTGGTGTCTTTGTGGACGAAAACCTGCTTACCGTCGATCCAGGCGATGCG